>NZ_DJUM01000008.1:56776-57210 GCF_002440475.1 Exiguobacterium sp. UBA6282
CTTTTCATCGAGTCCCATTCCATCTTCAACTGGAAATCCATCTCATTTTTGAATTTCCCGTCAACAAAACGATCTGATCGTTCGAAACTCCGCCGCTCTGCACGGCTTGGTCGTTTCCCGAACACCGGGTATCGGTTGATGAACCAAGCACTGGCAAGACCGATTCCTGCTAAAGCTGTCACTATTTTTTTCATGTCTTATCACCTCTTCGATGCTCTCAGTATAGCACCTCGATTCCCCACACATCTCGCTTTGCGACTCCGGACACGAGAAAAAAGTGAAGATCACCGATATGGCGCCTTCACTTCTAGGTATTAGTCGAGATCGTCCGCTTTCCATTTCGCCCGGTCGCTCTTCTCACCTTCCTCACGGTGATTGGATTCATAGGCGTTGTTCCCTGGATTTTCGACTTTATTATCATCGTACCGATGATC
>NZ_DJUM01000008.1:57240-61147 GCF_002440475.1 Exiguobacterium sp. UBA6282
TGGTCATGGTCGTGATCTCGATCCTTGACGAACAGTGCAAGACCACCTCGCTCGACTTCCGCGTAATGCCGTTCTGCTTCATCATCCGAATGTCCGACACGTTTTAACGTCTCACGGAGCGGTGGTTCTTTAGAGAACGTTGATTTGACTTGATCAATCCAACTCGCACCTGATGCTTCTTCTGCTGCATCATCTCGACCGACGACAGAAAAGTCCGAATCATGATGTCCTTGCTGTTTCAATTCTTCAATTTTTCGTTCCAGACTCGATTGATCCTGATAAATCCCAACAAACCGTTTCGCCATCACATGACACCGTCCTTTTTCATATGAATTCAAACACGCTCTATTTTTACCCTTGTTTGCTTGTCATCAAACGAGATTTCCAGAACGAAAAAACGGACCACTTCGAAAAGTAGTCCGTAAAAACATTAAAGTTGTTGCGGTGAATCGACCAATGTGATCGTTCCTTCGTTTTTCTGAACGAATCGCTCGTAGACGAAATCATTCGCAAATAACAGAACGGCATTCTCCCAGCGGTCATAGACGAGAACCGTCCGTGAATCCGTCAATTTTTTGACAGCAGCGACTTCTGCTGGCTTGATCCACTTGGCGACTTGGAAGTTCGCAGCATCCTTCAAGATGTCAACGCCATACTCACCTTTGAGCCGGTGCTCGAAGACTTCGAATTGGAGTTGTCCGATCGCTCCGAGGATGATTTCGTTGTATTCCGTTTTGTAGACCTGGATCGCACCTTCTTGCGCAAGCTGTTCGACACCTTTTTGGAACTGTTTCGACTTCAAGGCGTTTTTCGTGTAGACCTTCAGGAAGAGTTCTGGTGCAAACGTTGGGAGTGCTTCATATTGTAACGATGGATCGCCATTCGTGATCGTATCACCGATTTGATAGTTGCCTGAGTCATACAACCCGATGACATCTCCTGCGAATGCTTCGTTGACCGTTTCTCGCTCATCCGCCATGAATTGAGTTGATTGCGACAGCTTCATCTTCTTGCCTGTCCGTGTCAGGACGACGTCCATCCCACGATCGAACTTACCTGTACAGATCCGGACGAACGCAATCCGGTCGCGGTGGTTTGGGTTCATGTTCGCTTGAATCTTGAAGACGAAACCACTGAAGAAGTCTTGCGCCGGCTCGACCTTCCCTTTGTTCGACTCACGTGGTGTCGGTGAAGGAGACAAGTTCAAGTAATGCTCGAGGAGCGGTGTGACACCGAAATCGACGAGTGCTGATCCGAAGAAGACCGGAGTCAGTTCGCCTTTTGCGATCAATTCTTCATCGTATTCGTTACCTGCGCCGTCGAGTAAGTCGACTTCATCCATCAACGTCTCGTACATTTCTGAGTTAATCGTCGTCGCGAGTTCTTCGTTCGCGAGACCTTCCTCGCCGAGTTCGATCGTCTTACGATCATTTTTGAAGCAGTGGAATTGTCCTTTGACACGGTCATAGACTCCTTCGAATTGTTGACCTGAACCAGCTGGCCATGTCACAGCAACCGACGGGATACCGAGGACTTCTTCGAGTTCTTCCATCAATTCGAGCGGATCACGTGCTTGACGATCCATCTTGTTGATGAACGTAAAGATCGGAATCCCGCGCATTCGACAGACTTGGAAGAGTTTCTTCGTTTGCGACTCGATCCCTTTCGCCGCATCGATGACCATGATTGCTGAGTCAACAGCCGTCAGGATCCGGTACGTATCTTCACCGAAGTCCGAGTGACCTGGTGTATCCATGATGGAAACGATTTTTTTGTCATATTCGAATTGCATGACAGAAGACGTAACAGAGATTCCCCGTTGCTTTTCAATTTCCATCCAGTCCGATTTTGCGAATTTCGAGTTTTTCCGTGCCTTGACAGAACCTGCTTCACGGATCGCGCCTCCGTGTAGGAGGAATTTTTCAGTTAGTGTCGTCTTACCCGCATCCGGGTGGGAAATGATGCCGAAAATCCGACGCTTTTCGACTTCCGTTTGTAGAATGTTTGTCATGTATGGTAGTTCCTTTCACCGATATATTCAAAAGTCCGATCAATCTTTTTCGCAACTAGTCTATCATACCGAATTTTCAAGGTCTCGTCCATTTCACTTCATTGACTTAATTTTCAGATTTAAAGTTGACAATTCATCACTATCTTCTTTACGATGACTAGGAAGTTCACTATTACAGAAGGAGGAGACGTACAATGGTATTCTATCAAGCCCGGACATCTGTCCACACTGTCTTTGTATCGGCTACAACTGTACGTCACCCAATCGTTTAATTTTTAATTAAGCAGGGTGTGCGTATGCGTATACGTACATGCTGCCCTCTTATATTTGGACGGGTATGCCCATATTTGTGCGTATCCGTCTTTTCTATTGTCTAAAAACGGAATATAAGGGGTTTTCACTATGTTTAATGCACTCAAACAGCTTGATCGCAACATCTGGATCCGGTTCGTCGGGGAAACGATCACCGGAATCATGATGTTCATGATTGCACCATTTTTAGTTCTCTATTACGCGGATCGACTCGATTCCTACTTCCTAGTCGGCGTCATCATGGCGACTGGACCGATCATGTCACTCGTCGGCGCCGTTCTCGGTGGCCACTTCGCTGATAAATTCGGTCGAAAACCACTGATGGTTCTCTCGATCATCGGTGACGTCATCGCGCTAATCGGTTTCTCGTTCGCCGATTCATTCGGACCGCTGCTCGCTTTGAACGCGTTGCTCGGTTTATCGAGTTCACTGTTCCATCCGGCAGCAAGCGCGATGGTCGCTGACGTCACACCACCAGAACGCCTGAATGAATCGTTCGGTCTGCTTCGGATGGGACATAATGTCGGCGCAGCGTTCGGACCACTTCTCGGAAGTGCTGTCCTGTTCGTCGATCGTTCGCTCATCTTCTACTCCGCTGCCTTCGTCTTTTTCCTATATGGACTCGTTCTTTACTTCTTCATCGAAGAAACGAAACCGGAGTATATCGAAAAGACAGACGAAGTCAAAGTATCACCGCTCACTGTATTGCGGAAGGATCACGTCTTTTTAATCTTTATCGGTGCGGGTGTCTTCATTTCGATGGGATTTGCCCTCGTCGAGAGTATGTTACCGGTCTTCTTGAAAGAAGCACTGCCAGGATTACCGACGAAACAAAATCCGTTTCCTTACTTGATGGCACTCAACGGAATCATGGTCGTCTTATTCCAGTTCCCGATTGCTGCTCGCTTGTCAGGGAAGGCATTCGGAAAAGTCATGTTGCTTGGTGCCTCGATCTTCGGAATCGGTATGATTTTCCTCGCATTCGTGCCGTCTTACCTGTTCTCACTCGGAACGAGTTATGTCGTGCTCGTGACAGTATTGCTTGCGATTTATGCATTCTATACACTCGGTGAGATGATCATGTCCCCTGTGCAGATGACATTCATTGCCTTAATTGCCCCGGAACATCTCCGCGGAACGTACAACGGTGCTGCGAGTCTTCAGTGGTTGATCGGTGGCGTCACCGCCCCACTTCTCGGATCCTTATTCCTTGATACCGGAAAAGGTGATTTTGCGCTCGGATTCGTCGGACTGCTCTGCTGTGTATCAGGTGGGGTCTATCTCGCACTCGATCGTTCGATTCAACGCGCGAAACGTTTAACGAAATCAGCTTAAAAAAAGCGATGTGTCATGCTCCGACTTCTGTCAGAACATGTCACATCGCTTTTCTCGTTAAGATGGTAATTGATTTGCCGCTACGAACGGACCGAACAGGACCGGTAGCGGATCGAGTCGTTGCTGGATGTCTGCAATGAAGTTCGTCGATCCACTGACGAAGACGATCGGATCATTCGCTGTGATCATCGTCAGGAATTCCTGCATCTGCTGTTCCCATCCTTCTTGACGAATGTGGTGGACGATCAT
>NZ_DJUM01000008.1:61171-74517 GCF_002440475.1 Exiguobacterium sp. UBA6282
GCTTCATCAATGACGGCTCCTAGATGATGTTCTTCTGCGATCAATAAGATATCTTGTTGCCGCCAATTTTCAGCACGGCGGTATTTACAAAAATGCCGACATGTATCGACGAGTTGATGGTGAACAATTGCCCATGCTTGAAGTAAAGGTGCATTTTCTTTAAGGTCATATTCGATTTGAATAGCTTGAAGAATTTCACGACTGATAATGTCAGGGTACGTCAACAGAAACGATTTCGTCTGATCGATTTCATTCAGTAAAATCAATTTAAACAGTTCACTCGATTCATGCTGGTTTGTAATCTGATTCAATAATTGACTCAGGCGTAAAATCCGCAGTGCCCGAGTTCCGTCCTGAGCTCCCGCTTCTCGAAGCGCGCGCAATTCTTCTTCGTACGTCGCCTCGAGCGAGTCATAGAAGCGCGTCGCGATCCGCAATCCCTTTTGCTCCATCGATGGACCGAGCTGTTGCAAAAGGTGTAATGCCTGATCGAAATGCATAATTTAACCTACCTTTCACCATCCATTATGCGTGAATCCACTCTCAAAAACAATCTCTAAAATGCATCTTATTTTTTGCACATTGAAAGTTGTAAATGCTTGCGTCCCCCCCTAGTATGTGTGTTAAGTAGGTGATGAAAATGCGCATGACACGTTATACGGATTACGCGATTCGGTCCCTGCTGTTCGCAGCAGCTCATCCCGATCGTTTAGTCCGAATCCAGGAAGTAGCGGATTGTTACGACATTTCTAAGAATCATTTGATGAAAGTAGTCTATCGTTTAGGACAGAGTGGTCTGATTGAATCTGTCCGTGGTCGTGGAGGTGGTTTTCGATTAGCGAGCCCTCCGGATGCAATTCATATCGGTGACGTCGTACAACTGTTTGAACCAACCGTTCATTTTCTCGATCCGCAAGAAGGCATTCACGAGATTCCTTCGCTCAATCCAGCACGTGATGCTTTCGATGATGCCATTGCGGCGTTCCATCAAGTACTCAATGGTTACACAGTACATGATTTGCTACATCCGACAGCTAATACTCATTCCCAAATACTTGAAATGATTCCGAACCGCGATTGAGCGGGTTCGGAATCTTTTTTTATTCCGTCCTCGCTCAATTGCGATTTCTCAAAACGCTCGTGGTATACTTATATAAGAAAGGAGGGGTACAGATGAACCCTCAAGAAGAACTCCATCTTTTATATCTTCGCTTAAAGGAAGAAGAACCCTCCGTTGCACGCGGTGAGGCCTTATGGGCCATCTTTGAGGAAACAGCTGATGATTCACTCCGCTTCCTCTCCTTATGGACATTTTCACAAAATCAATTTGATTTAGGACACTTCCGATCGTTTCTTGTGTCCTTCACGCTCTTAATGGAATGGATCCGAAAAGATAAGATGACACTGACTCCAAAACAAGAACTTGATTTGTACTGGAACTACAAGTCCTACTTGATCTATATGGCAGAACAAGAAGACGTGACGGTATCGCTTCTCGAAGAAGATCTTGACCGATTCATCGATTTTTGTGACGCGCATGGATTCGCGCGCACACGCGACTATATTAGCTTCATGGTTTACAGCAAGCTCGGTGACGAGGAGCAAGCCGATCACTATTTATCGGAATGGGTCGACGCACCAAGCGACGAACTCAGTGATTGCCCATCTTGTGAAGCCTTCAGCCGGATGACGTATGCAATCGAACGTGGATTCGAAGATCGCGCCTTACTTCTTTATGCGGCACTGCGACATGAACGCGGTTGTTCACGGATGCCAGATCAGGCTCATCCATACATCCTGCCATTATTCCTTAGTCGCAAAAAAGAGCGTTTTGATTGGAGCGAACGCTTGATTGAAGAAGTCAAACGTGGCGAAACACTCTTTACCGGTGGCGATGAGCCCTATCATTTATATGCGAAGATGTATTACGACACAAACTATACCTGGTTGATGGAAGAGAAAAAACAATTGATTCCATTCTTAACCGATCGTGGATATCTCCAGTTCCTACTCGCTCACTATGCATTTGCCCATCGACAATCCCTTGGTGAGGAAGCGTCGTATCTCGCAGCGCTCCGGACGAACTTATATGAAATCGCTCAATCTCTTGATCGTCGGATCGAAGGTGTCTTCTACTTGAACCTCGTCGAGCGTGAACTGAAACGGATCACCCAGTTCGTTGCTTAAATCTTATTCGTAAAGGAAGTGTCTTCATGTTAGATCATGTCCAACTCGCTATGCCGATAAACGAAGAAGATCGCGCCCGTGCATTTTATGCCGGGCTTTTACATATGAAGGAAGTCGATAAACCTGCTGGTGTTCAAAAAAGTGGTGGTGTCTGGTTTAAAGAACACGGTACAGCGCTTCACCTCGGCATCGAGGATCCATTCTCTCCTGCTAAAAAAGCGCATCCTGGATTGACTGTCGCTACATTTGAAGAAATGAGTGATCGCTTGCAAGCCGCCGGTTATCCCGTTGAGCATGATACACGACTTGCTCCGCGCCGTCGTTTCTTTACAGCGGACCCATTCGGTAACCGATTGGAAATCATTTCCGCTCATCTTCCGACCTTAACGCCGAAGAAGCTGACAGATGGTTCACATATCCGCCTAGTCGCCCCCGCTTCGAGTCTCTCGACAGTCGAGCTGAAGATCATTGACGATGCAATCGAGACACTCGAATCATTCGGATTACGCGTCTCAATCAGTCAACATGCGCGTGCTGTCAATCCGTTCGGCTCCAGTGATCCCGAGTTACGCGTTGCAGATCTCCACGCCGCGTTTGCTGATCCGAACGTCGATGCGATCCTTTGCGTTCGCGGTGGGTTCAGTACGAATGAACTCGTCGATTTACTCGATTATGAACTGATTCGGACACATCCGAAGATTCTTTGTGGCTTCTCTGATATCACGGCGCTCAGTCACGCCATTTTGACGAATACAGGTTTAGTGACATACTCTGGACCAATGTTACGGGCTTTCCGTGATCGTGACGCCTATACGATTGATTATTTCAAACAAGTCTTATTCGGAACGGACCCGGTTACAATCAAGCCGTCGATTCATTGGCGGGATTCGGATCGCGGACATGTCATCACGTTACCGAACAAAGGACCGATACTCTTATCTCCGGGACAAGCGAGCGGTCGTCTGATCGGTGGAAATCTTTGCACCTTGAACCTCCTTCAAGGCACGTCGCACTTCCCTGATTTGCGGGATACAATCTTGTTCCTTGAAGACGATTACGAAGTCCACCCAGCGACGTTCGCCCGTGATTTCGCCTCTTTGATGGCGCAACCAGGCGCCGAGACAATTCGTGGGCTCGTCTTTGGGCGGTTCCAACTCGCGACGAAGATGACGGAAGAACATCTGCGCTACTTGATTTCACTTTACCCATCACTAAAACAGATCCCGGTCCTTGCGAATGTCGATTTTGGACATACGAGTCCTTTGTTTACGTTCCCGATCGGTGGACAGGTTGACCTTCATGACGAGGTCATCCGACTTCGTATTTCTTAAATATCAAAAGAAGGAGACGCGGCAATCCGCATCTCCTTCTTTTTTAATAGTCGAGCAATCTCGAAGCGTCGATTTGACGTTTCGACCCATCCGCGAACATCTCGAGTGTCGCAAAAATCTGGTCATTTGCCCATTCATAGTGAAGTAATGTGAAGTCTTCGAGTGTCGAGACCGTCTTGAACGTTTTCCCGACCGTAAACGCACGCTTCCGGCTCGCATCTTCTGCCGGAACGGTGACGAAGATGACTGTAATCTCCTCACCCTTTGTATCATAATAGAATTCAACGATCCGACCGTCCGCTGTTTCAGGTAAGACACCTTTACGGGGCTGTCCGGTCTCGTCCAATTGTACATATGGTTGCAGCATTTTTTCGCCTCACTTTCTCCGTCATTCATCATAGCACGTCCACCTGATTTATGCTAATCTATATTTGATGTGAAAGGGGGATGAGTCGCGCATGGAATGGTTCATGAACGGGATTCTGCTCTGGGGCTTTATCATGATTACACTCATGGCAATCGGCGGGTTTTTCATGTTCCGGAAGTTCCTCAAGAAGTTGCCGAAAGAAGACGGTAAATCGATGATGGACTGGGAAGATGAGTACATCGACAAGACACGACACCTTTGGACGGATGAGACGATGGAGTTATTGAACGCTCTCGTCATGCCGGTCCCATCGGCATTTCGTGATGTCGCACGCCGCAAGATTGCCGGGCGGATCGGACAGTTCGCACTCGAGGAGCGGGCGACAGAGATGACATCTGAACTGGTCGTCAAAGGGTATATTTCTGCGACGCCGAAACGCGATCATAAATTCTTGAAAAAAGCTTTGACGGAGCACGCCATCGACTGGCGAGACTACGCATTATATTTCCAAAATTGAAGGATGCACGAAAAAACCGCCGAAGTCACCTTCAGCGGTTTTTTATTGGGGTAAATGTGCTACAGACACGGTGCCCGATTTCACCTTTTTGTATTTGAGATACATCGCGAAGCGCCACGGAGCAATCATACCGAAGGCGACGAGATAAAAGATCCCACCCGTCTCGAAGATGTCGATTTGCCCTCCGATAAAGAATTTCGCAATCGTCCGAATGAATAAGATGCCGAATAAGACGATGAAAAACGCTTTCGAACGTTGCAGATAAATCTGCCCTTCCGCTTCATAAAAATTGGATGTCTTGATCAAAAAGATACTGAAGATGGCTCCAATGAGCAATGCTTCTGCTACCTCCGTCCATGTCAGACGAGAAGCTGGGTATAAAAACTGTAGCATTCCCGTTGACATCGCAAACGGTGGGATCAAGATTTTTTTAGCGTTCGTCGGTTTTGCTGATGCCTTCACGCGAATAAAGCTGATCAGCAAACCCATGACGAGCGCTACCCCAGTTGATATCCAAATCATCCGATCACTTCCTTGATTAAAATCCTGTGAATCCGACGACNNGACGATGTCACTCATCCATGCCGCGAATTTACTGAGACCGTCAAAATACAGCATGACACCGAAGACCATCATCAAAGCTCCACCGAATTTCGTTAATTTCAGACTATACTGCACGAACAGACGCGAACGACCTACGAAAAATGCCATTAATAAGAAAGGAATCGAGAACCCAAGGACGTACGCGAGCATGTAGAACATACCTTGGCTCGGATTGGTCGCAGCTAATCCGATGACTCCTGCGAGAATCGGACCTGTACATGGTGTCCAACCAGCCGCAAAACCGATTCCGACGAGTACCGTTCCGACGTATCCCCCTTTTCGTTCCCCAAGATTCAGTTTCTTTTCACGCATCAAGAATGTCGGTTGCCATAACCCGACGAGAACGACACCGAACACGAAGATGACGAGTGCCCCGACCATCCGTAACGTATCCCGATATGTGATAAAGACATCTGCGAACAAGGACGTCGAGAGTCCAAGCACAGCGAAGACCATCGCAAATCCAACGAGGAAAGCTAACGTGTGAAACAGAGATCGCCTTTCTCGTACCCCTCGTTCCTTCAAATCCGTGACCGACACTCCTGTAATATAGGAGAGAAATACAGGATACAGCGGCAACGTACACGGAGAGACGAATGATAACAAACCGGCTCCGAACGCTAACCACAATGAGAGCTCCATATGAGCATCCCCTTTCTTTACTACTATAGAAGAAGTTCCTTCTCTATTTTGCCAAACTCCTCTGCATTTAGCACCTANNACTCATAGAAAGTTGCAAAAGATTCGTGTCCGCCAAAATTACAAAAAAATTACATTTCGTCAATTTTACTGAAATCTCGTTGCACCTAGTAAATGGACTTGCTAGAATATGGATACGACACCAATGTAAGGGAGACCGCTATGACGACAGAACAACTATTGACGTTAGCCATTGAAGCCAAACGTAGCGAATTATATCATCAAGCTGACCAGTCCAGCTTCACCTCCCCGCGTGTTTTGCAACTTAGCCATGAACTCGACGTCCTACTTTTAGAATATTCACGGACGGTCCAAAACTATACCATTCACGGTTCAAACGAACCGCTCTTATCCTAATGCACGATCCAGTCAGCATTCGAGTGCGAATGCTGACTTTTTTATGACTTCTTATTTCTGATGGAGGTGCTTTATGTCTGCTCTTACGTTCTTAGCTAGTTCCCGTCCCTTTTATGTACCTGACGATCTTCCTCGATTATACGTAGATGAAGTCGAACCGCTTGAATATGTCTCCTTGAAGCAAGGACGATTCACGATGTCTTACCTTTATACGATTGATGGTGCTGATCAATGGGAGTTCATGATTTACTTAGAGCGTTATATGGAAGAAGGAGATGTCCTCGAATTACTCTACATTGAAAATCAAAATGACAGCATGCATGACCATCTACCGTCCGCTCCACTAGTAGAGCCGATTGACATCAATATTCAACAACGAACATACCAAACGATTCACGGCACGTTTCAGCTTTCCGCTAACGATTGGATGCAGGAATTGTACCATCGTTCCTATCTGACAGCGTTTGGTGTGACGACGATCGTCAAGTATTGATCTGCATATCACCTATTTCACTTTTTCATCACTAGACGATAAAAAGGATGACATAGTTTCTATATTTAAGTCTTTTTCCTTTTAAATTGTTCGAATATTTCATCGAAAGTAAGTCAAAAGACCTATAAACGTCTATTTTTCATAATTAGTATGTCCTACCGATGACAAAAACCATTCTTTTGCAATCTTCTTGTCATACAAGCTCAGTTTGTAACTCGAATGACATTGACCTGTAAACGCACAAGTTAGATTTGCCGTGTAAAGTAGGAACAGTAAACACAGCATATGTCAGGAGGACATCAATAATGAAAAAAGCAGTTTTCGCTGCCGGTCTTGCAGCAACAGCTCTATCAGTAGGATTTGCCCAAGAGACAGAGGCTGCCTCAGAAACGGTAACAGTAAATACACCAGTACTCAACGTACGCACAGCACCTACAACTGCATCAGCAGACGTAGGCAATGTATATAAAGGTCAAACATTAAATGTCGAAGGACGTTCTGGCGCATGGATCCAAACACACATTAACGGTCAAAAACGTTATGTCCATGGCGCGTATACGTCTGCAGCAGGCTCATTCGACTTTAAAAAAGCTACAGTTACTACGGCAGTATTAAATGTCCGCACACAACCAACGACAAGCTCGAAAGATGTCGGTAACCTCTACAAAGGTGAAAAAGTCAACGTAGAAGGTAAAGTCGGTGCATGGATCAAAACAACAATCGACGGTAAAACACGCTATGTACACAGTGCATATACAACACTCGGTAGCGTAGCGAAAGCACCAGCAGCTCAACCAGCTGCGAAGCCAGCAGCTCAACCAGCTGCGAAGCCAGCGGCTCAACCGGCTGCGAAGCCCGCACCAAAAGCAGCAGCTCAACCAGCAACTGCAACAAAACAATCAACACCTGCAAAATCAGGTACAAAAGTGACGATGAACGTCAGTGCTTACACGAACGACCCATCTAACAATGGTAGCCAACTCTACAATGGTCGTGCGTTGACAGCAAGCGGTTATGACGTTACAAATACGATCACGTACAATGGTATGCGTATCGTAGCAGCTTCTTCGCAATATCCAATCGGTACACGTATGCACATCGAAGGCATTGGTGAAGCAATCGTACTCGACCGTGGTGGCGCAATCCAAGGTAACCGTCTTGATCTTCTCGTTGGTTCACAACAAGAAGCACTCAACTGGGGTCGCCAAAACGTCACAGTTACAGTCTACTAATCAAAATAAACAACCTGCCGGGCGAGATCGCCTGGCAGGCTTTTTTTATAGCTATTTTTTTTAAGAGACCGTGACATGACCAGATTGCAGTTGATACATCTTCTTATACAGTCCATCTTGCGCGATCAATTCTTGATGGTTACCTTGCTCGATCACTTCCCCTTGATGCAATACAAGAATCAAATCAGCATCTTGAATCGTTGATAATCGGTGGGCAATGGCAATCGTCGTCCGACCCTCGCGCATCCGTTCGAGCGCCACTTGGACTTTTTCTTCCGTTTCCGTATCAATCGAACTTGTCGCTTCATCGAGAATCAGGATTTTCGGATCCCGTGCCATTGTGCGTGCGAAGGAAATCAACTGACGTTCTCCAGCGGAGAATGTCGCACCCCGCTCGGCGACGGGACTGTCATATTGCTGATCGAGTTGATTGATGAATCCGTCGGCTTGAACGAACTGCGCGGCCGCTTCAACACGATCAAAGGAAATCGAACTGTCGAACAATCGAATGTTATCCGCGACCGTACCCGTAAACAAAAATGAATCCTGCAGGACGAGTCCGACATGCTTCCGAAGTTCTTCCTCCGATAACTGCTCGAGCGGTTGACCATCGATCAAAATCCGACCCGATTGGTAAGCGTAAAATCGCATCAGGATGTTGATGATCGAACTTTTTCCGCTTCCCGTATGACCAACGAGGGCAATCGTCTGTCCTTTTTTCGCCTCGAATGAAATTCCTTTCAAAACATCTTTCTCTCCATCATAACTAAAGCGAACATCTTCAAAGACGATATGTCCTTCCGACACACGTGCATCCCCTTCGAGCTGTTTCGTTGGTTCCGGTTCATCCGTATCGAGCACCTTGAATACACGGTCTGCCGAGACGACAGCTTGTTGGAACTCAGACAATTGTTGCATGATTTGCTGAACCGGTTGGAAAATTCGCTCCATGTAACTGATGAAAGCGTAAACGACACCGACTTGGACTGTTTGCGAGAATGATAAGACACCAAAGTACGTCACAAGTGTCGCAATCGAAATCGCCAGTAACAATTCGATGATGGGTCGTAGTAACCAGCTATCAAGCTTTAAGTTCTTGTAACGACCGTTTTGATGAGCGACGTTCGTCTCTTCGAATTCTGCCATTAGACGCTTTTCTTGGCGGAACTGCTGGATGATCGCCATCCCGTTGATCGATTCATTCAGTTGGGCATTGATTTTCGACAGTAAATCGCGGACTTCAGCGTAATACTTCGTCGAATACTTCCGGTAAATCCAAATGATGAAATAAAACAGTGGTAACAACAATAACGCAATCGTCGCGAGTCGCGGTTCTAACAGATAGAGGAAGATATATGTCCCAATCAACTGGACACCGCTTTGCACGAATGTCGATAAGACACCGATGTAAAGTTCTTTAATCGCTTCCGTATCGTTCGTGATCCGGGAGACGAGTACCCCAGCAGGCGTTCGATCAAAATAAGCGAGTCGTAAGTGCATGACGTGTCGGAAGACATCGATACGCAAGCGTTGAATGACTTGTAAGGCAATCTTTTGGAACTCAAATGCTTGCAAGTAATCGACGATGATCCCTGTTGTATGCAATAACAAGTACGCCGTAAACAAAAGTGCAACTTCCTTTACCGGATACGTACCCGGTGCGACATATTCATCGATAAAAATCTTGACGAGATACGGTCCCCCGAGTTTTGCCGCTGTCGTAATGAACAGCAGGATGAAAGCGATGCTGACTTGCTTTTTGAACGGTTTGACGAAATCAAGCAATCGTTTCAGGACGGCTTTTTCATTGATATCATGATTCATTCAGAACGCCCTCCTTGTTCAACAAGTGATTCTAGTTGCTGGCGATCGTACGTCTCTTTATACCAACCGTCATGAGCGAGTAATTGCTCATGTGTTCCTCGCTCGATGATCCGACCGTCTTCAAGGACGATGATCTCATCGGTATGCGACACAGCCGATAATCGGTGGGCAACGATGATTTGCGCTTGATCGTGATCCGCCGTACGGAAGTGGTGGATGATCGCTTCCTCGGTTTTCGCATCGACCGCAGACAAGGCATCATCGAGTACTAAAATCGGACAGTCTGCTAGTAACGCCCGGGCAATCGAGATCCGTTGTTTTTGACCACCAGATAACGTGACACCTCGTTCCCCAACCATCGTCGCGTATCCTTCCTTAAAGCCGAGAATGTCTTCATGGACTGCTGCGATACGCGCCGCTTCCATGATGTCTTCCATTGATGCATCTGGTTTTGCAAAGGCGATATTATCCGCAATCGAAGCAGAGAACAGGAAATGATCCTGCGGAACGATCGCTACTTGACGACGGACGGTGTCTCGTGTCAATTGTTTGATATCTCGTCCGCCGATCGTGATGGCGCCTTGTTTAACGTCATATTCACGCGATAACAAACGAACGAATGTCGATTTCCCAGCACCCGTCTTTCCGACGATCCCAAGCGATTTCCCAGGCTTCAACGTCACATCGATCTCTTGAAGGACCGGTTGCGTGTCATAGATGAATCGTTTAATCCCGACATGAAGTTCTGGTGACGAGACACTCGTTGCTGCTTCCTTCGCATCTTTAATTTCTGGTTCGATCGCAAGCATCCGTTCGATCCGGTCATAGGAAGCACGACCCCGTTCAACGATGTTGAACAACCAACCGAAGGCGAGCATTGGCCACGTCAATAAACCAAGATATGTAGTGAAGGAAACGATATCACCAATCCGGATTTCGCCTTGTCGTAACAAGTAGGCGCCATAGCCGACCGCGATGATATACGATAGACCGACTAATCCAAAAATCGTCGGATCAAACAGTGCATCAATTTTCGCCACACGACGATTCTTTTGAACAACGTCATCAGACAGATCGGTAAACGTCTGCACGTCGGATTCGACTTCCCCTGTTGCTTTTAAGACACGGACACCACTGATGCTCTCCGCGACCTTATCGTTCAAATCAGAGAACGCTTCTTGCGCGTCATGAAAACGGGAATGTAACATCTTACCGTAGCGTGACGTCAAATAGACCATCAGTGGCATTGGCAAAAGTGACACGAGCGTTAATTTCCAGCTGATCGTCGTGACCATTGTGATGATGACAAAGCTCCCCATTGTCACCGAGTCGACGAGCGTTAGAATGCCGGCCCCCGCTGTCATCGAAACAGCTTGTACGTCGTTTGTCGCATGTGCCATCAAATCTCCGCTGCGATATTTCTTATAGAACGATTGATCCAAATCTGAAAAATGACCATACAGTTGACTGCGTAACAATCGCCCGAGGCGAATCGATGCACCGAAAATGTGAAAACGCCAAAAATAACGAATGAAATACGTCGCGACCCCGATGAGTAACAATGTACCAGCTAGACGAATCAAATCATTCTTCGTCAAGCTTCCTTCACTCAGACCATTGACTGTCGTTCCGATGACCTTCGGTGGAATAAGTTCTAACCCTGCCACAAAAATCAAACAGATGACCCCAAGACTATACGCTTTCCATTCTCGTCGGAAAAACCAACCGAGTTTCCTGAAGACTCCCATTCAAGTCTCCCCCCTTTTTTTAATCCTATGATTATTTGAAATAGTCTCACATTTTAGATTAGTTCTCTTTCTAAAAAATAGCAAATAAAAAGGAGACCATTTGGTCCCCTTTCGTACAGCTTATTTTTTAGGTGATTTCATTGAACCACTCATTGAACGCATCACTTGGTTGACTTTCTTTTGTGATGGCTTTTGACCCATTTGCATCATCAATGTCTTAATCATATCTTCGTTGATTGGTGGGTTTTGCTCCAAGTAGTTCATCATGTATCGACGAGCGATATAGAAACCAAGGGCGACACCTGCTACCAAGCAAAGAAGGGCAATTAAAATCCAAATCCATGTAGCCAAGTTGCTTCCTCCTCTAACTTAAAACGTCGCTTTTTACTATACTATAATTCCAATTGTTTGCATAGATGATAATAGATGAAAAACGAGTCCGACGTAAGATCGGACCCGTTTTTCCGGAAATGATTATCCGAGTTGCTTGACAGTCGCTAAAACGTTCTCAACAGACATGCCGTATTCTTTCAAGAGGAAGTCTCCAGGAGCAGANNCGAAACGATCGATTCCGATGACTTGTCCTTCTGTTCCTACATATTTGTACCAACCGAGTGAAGCCCCTGCTTCGATTGCTACACGTTTCGTGATGTGTTTTGGAAGAACCGATTCTTTATACTCTGCTGATTGTGCTTCGAATACTTCCCATGATGGAAGTGAAACGACAGCTGCTGATTCACCAAGTTCTTTTTGTGCTTCGACAAGAAGGTGAACTTCTGAACCAGTACCGAGCAAGAGTGTATCAGCTTTCATAACGTCACCAGCGACGACATAACCACCTTTTTCAGCACCCTCTGTCGTCGTACCTTCAAGTTCAGGAAGACCTTGACGTGTCAAGACGAGGAGTGTCGGTTTATCTTTTGCTTGAACTGCTGTTTTCCATGCTGCGATCGTCTCTTTTCCGTCTGCTGGACGGTAGATCGTGACGTTCGGCATTGCACGGAAGCTCATCAAGTGTTCGACTGGCTCGTGTGTTGGACCATCTTCACCGACAGCGATCGAGTCGTGCGTCAAGACGAAGATTGATGGAAGTCCCATTAATGCAGCAAGACGAACCGCCGGACGGAGGTAATCCGAGAAGACAAAGAATGTCGCGCCGTAAGGAATGACGCCGCCGTGAAGTGCCATACCGTTGACAGCTGCTGCCATTGCGAATTCACGTACCCCGAACCAGATGTTGCGACCGCTTGGATCGATATCGAAGTCTGCTTCGCCTTTAAGCATCGTGTTGTTTGATCCTGCAAGGTCAGCTGAACCACCGAACAATGTCGGAACGTTCTTCGCGAGACCATTCAAGACTTCACCGCTTGTTTGACGCGTTGCTTTTTTCGACGACAAGTCGTATGTCGGAAGGTCTGCTTCCCAGTTGCTTGGCAATTCGTTTGCGATTGCGCGAACGAGTTCAGCATGCAATTCTGGGTGCGCTGCTTCGTATTGTTTCATTGTCTCGTTCCATGCGTCTTCTGCAGAAGCACCACGTTGGACGACCCGCTCGTCAAACAATGATTTGACTTCTTCAGGAACGTAGAACTCTTCGTGATCCCAAATGTAGCTTGCTTTCGTCAATTTGATTTCTGCTTCACCAAGTGGTGCACCGTGAGAAGCCGACTTCCCTGATTTGTTCGGTGAACCGAAACCGATGACTGTTTTGACTTCAATCAATGTCGGTTTTGTCGTCTCTGCTTGTGCCGCCGCGATTGCTTTCGAAATCGAATCGATATCCGTTCCGTCTTCTACGCGAATGACTTGCCAGTTGTACGCTTCGAAGCGTTTCTGGACGTTTTCAGAGAATGATTTATCGAGATCGCCATCAAGTGAGATATCGTTTGAATCGTACAATACGACCAATTTACCAAGACCAAGGTGACCTGCGAGTGAAGCCGCTTCAGCTGAGACACCTTCCATCAAGTCTCCATCACCACAAATAG
>NZ_DJUM01000008.1:74711-101149 GCF_002440475.1 Exiguobacterium sp. UBA6282
GTGGAGGAGTGAGTAGAGAAGCATCGAACCGTGTCCGGCTGAAAGTACAAAACGGTCGCGGTTGAACCATTCTGGATTTTTAGGGTTGTGGTTCATATGATCCGCCCAAAGCGAGAATGCCATCGGCGCTGCTCCCATTGGCATACCTGGGTGACCCGAGTTCGCCTTTTGTACGGCATCAATCGATAAGGTACGAATCGTATTAATTGCTAATTGTTCTACTGTCGTCATGTTCGTCAAAACAATCATCCTCTCTCTTTTTCACAAATTCCTACTCATTTTAGCATACTCTTAAATGTGATACAACTTTTCTAAATAGTATGTCACATTAAAATGAATGCGCTATCTATAGCCGTTCTATCAACTCATACAGGATGCATGAATCCATGAAAGATCGCTATTAAGATGTATTGCTATNNTACTCGCTCTAAACAAAAAAGAGATCCGCTTGACGCGAGACCTCTTTCTTCTATAAAAGAAACGAACGATTATTGTTTATTCCGTTCTTCTTCTTGTGCTTGTTTCAATTTCTCAGGTGTTACGTCCGTTCCCTCTTCATCGACGATTTTCATACCCATGAGTTGGTTTTTGAACGATCCACGGAATGCTGCGAGATACGCTGCACGTAATTCTTTTTGCTCTGCCGTTTCCGCTTCCGATAACGGCTCAACTTTTGATTTATTCGCTAATGCATTAATTCGATCTAATTGTTCTTGTGATAACATGGAATCCCTCTTTCTTTATGACTCAAACTTGAGTAGTTCAATTGTATTCTTACTGTAAAAGAGCTTATAAAAAAAAGCAAGTTAACCGCGTCAGTCGACGGGTTACTTGCTTCTCATTCCGGACTAGGTGTCAGTTCGCGGTATTCAAGATATCGACGATTGACCGTTGCTTTTGAAATATCATGCCCCATCCCCCGCAAGGTGATGGCGATATCAGAAAACGTCAATCCGAGTTCTCGAAGACGTACAATTTCTTCGATCGGTACGTCTTTTCGACTACGTCCTGCGTTCTCTCCTTGGCGATTGAGATTTCGTTCCGGGCGAAAACCTTGTTCGACTGCTCGCCGCATGCCACGGGCGATTTTTGCATTATGCAGTTTCCGTTGGTATTCTTCCACGAGTGAGACGATCTCAAGGACCATCGCTTCTGCATCCGCGAGTTGATATTCTCCATCTGAATCAAGCGTCATCAAGCGGACCCCATGTTTTTTGAATGTATGCAAAATAGCGATTTTTGCATTCCCTCGACCAATCCGTGTATCATCCGTCACGAGGACCGCATCTACCGTATCGCGTGTCACATAATCAAGAACTGTTAGCATCCCTTCCCGATCAACATCATATCCACTCTCTTTTTCAGAGACGATATCTACGACATCAAACCCCTTTTGAGACGCAACCTTCGAAAGCTCCATCCGTTGGCGTTCAATCGAACTATCTTGTGCTTCTTTTTCGGTCGATACTCGACAATAAATCACGACCTTCATCGTACCTCACATCCCTGTTCGTTCTTTCACAACTTTTCCATTTTGTCATTGTTGTGCGATTGGTACAACGATTTTGCTTTTTGAGATGACATGTTTTGTCTCAACATCATTATTTTTGATCAACCAGTTGACGTATTCCTCATCTGACATCGAACCGTCATTGTAGACTTCAGCAATTTGTTCGACTGTAGCGTTCTCATCGACCGTAACGGAAGCCGTCATCAATTGTGCTACCTTTTCATCTGGGCGTGGTGTGAGTAAAAAGATCACGAAGGCAATACTTAATGCATAGAAGAGAATAGAAAAAGCATGAGTACGAATCGTATGAATCATCATGAATCCCTCCAAATATGAAATGAATGAGTTAGAATAAACGTTCGCGGAACAATTGTTCGCATAATTCATAATAAACACAGAACCCGTGTTCGGTCAACACAAAATGTCGAACAATTGTTTGTACGCTCATTTGTTCTATGTTATAGTGAATTTAGAAACATATATTCTTACATTTCAAACTTCAATCCAGAAAGAGGTGGCAATTCGTATGCGGAAAATGTCTAAGCGCCAACAAGAGATTCTCGACTACATCGTCTCTGAAGTGAAACTGAAGGGGTATCCACCATCAGTTCGTGAAATCGGAGAAGCAGTCGGACTCGCGTCTAGCTCGACGGTACACGGTCATTTGGATCGACTCGAGAAACGGGGAATGATTCGCCGTGACCCGACGAAACCACGTGCGATTGAGATATTGCTTGATAAGCCTGAAGAAATCACGGAAGCTATCGTTCATGTTCCCGTCATCGGGAAAGTCACAGCTGGTCTTCCGATTACAGCGATTGAAAACATCGAAGAACAGTTCCCGCTCCCTGCACATTATGTAGGAAACGAAACGGTCTTCATGTTGACGATCGATGGTGAATCAATGATTAACGCAGGTATTCTTGACGGCGATCGCGTCATCGTACGCCAACAAAACACAGCAGAAAACGGAGAAATCGTCGTAGCTATGACCGAAGATAGCGAAGCGACGGTGAAACGGTTCTTCTTAGAAGATCAACAGGTACGTCTACAACCAGAAAATGACTCGATGGATCCGATGTATTTCGATAATGTCTCCATTCTTGGTAAGGTAATCGGCGTGTATCGGACGATTCATTGACGGAGGGACCAGTTACGACTGGTCTTTTTTCATGCCTTCAGGAAATGTACATGATACCGTCAATACCGTCGCACTGACGGGTTACGTTGCGTATTCGGTCGCAACGCAACAAACGGATTGGTTACCGACTGCCATCGGTATCGCTGTCGGTACGCTTTGGTTGTCACCTGACCTCGATTTAAAGTCAGAACCGTATTATCGCTTTGGACCATTTCGAGTCCTGTGGATGCCTTATGTGAAGATCATGCCCCACCGCTCGATCTGGTCACATGGATTGATCATTGGGGATGTCATCCGACTCCTTTATAGTGCTGCACTTGTGATTCCCTTATTATTTCTCAGCTTGTATTTTCAAGTCATCGCGTCAGAGACCATTGATTCCTGGTTCGCTTCCCTACCCGCTTTTGTCATTGGTATCATGGTGGCGAGTACAATTCATATCCTACTAGATTATTCCAGTAGTTGGTTTCGACCTAAAAAAAGAAAAAAGCGTCGTCGTTAACACCTCTTTTGCTTGCTTGCAGGCAAGACGAGGTGTTTTCTTATCCAATTTTTCGTATCTTTAAACATTAAAATAAAAAATTTCCATTCCTATATTTCAATTATATGTATTGAAAACGTTATCAAATCGGAGTAATTTAAAGTAGAAAGACCATTATTTGCTTTAATCCAAAGGGAGGGTTTTTGCATGAATAACTTTGTATTGGAAATGATCGGTACGATGATCCTCATTCTGCTCGGGGATGGTGTCGTCGCCGGTGTCGTCTTGAGAAAGACGAAGTCCGAAAACAGCGGATGGATTGTCATCACGTTCGCTTGGGGTCTTGCCGTCATGACAGGAGCGTTCGTCGCTGCTGAGAGTGGAGCGCACTTGAACCCTGCTTTAACAATTGCACTTGCTTTAAACTCTGATTTACCGTGGGCAGACGTTCCTGTCTATATTGCCGGACAACTTGTCGGAGCTTTCATCGGCGCCATTCTCGTTTGGCTTCATTACATGAAACATTTTGAAGCGACTGATGATCAAGCTGCAAAACTCGGTGTGTTCGCAACAGGTCCAGCGATTCGCCATACGCCGTCGAACTTGATTTCTGAAATCATCGGGACATTCGTTCTCGTCTTCGGTATCTTGGCGCTCGGTTTAACGACATTCGGTGACGGCTTAAAACCACTTATCGTCGGTTTACTCGTCGTCGTCATCGGTCTATCACTTGGTGGTACAACAGGATATGCCATCAACCCGGCCCGTGACCTTGGACCGCGTATCGCACATGCTATCTTACCGATTCCGAATAAAGGGTCATCTGACTGGGGCTACTCATGGATTCCAGTTGTTGGTCCAATCATCGGCGGAGCGCTTGCCGTGTTCATCTATCAATTGATCTACTAAGATCACGTTTCACAAACACATACCGCTCAAGGGGGATTTCGAAATGGAAAACAAGTATATCCTAGCACTCGACCAAGGTACGACAAGCTCACGTGCGATCATCTTCGATCACGACGGGAAAATCGTCAACTCGGCACAACGGGAATTCAAGCAATACTTCCCGCAACCAGGCTGGGTCGAGCACGATGCAAACGAAATCTGGGGTTCGATTCTTGCTGTTATGGCTGAAGCACTCGGAACAGCAGATATCAAACCTGAGCAAATCGCCGGAATCGGAATCACGAACCAACGTGAAACGACAGTGGTCTGGAACAAAGAAACAGGTAAACCGGTTTATCACGCGCTCGTTTGGCAATCACGTCAAACGTCTGGTATTTGTGACGATTTAAAAGAACAGGGCTTGAATCAGAAGTTCCGCGATAAAACAGGACTTTTGATTGATGCCTACTTCTCTGGTACGAAAGTCAAATGGATCCTCGACAATGTCGAAGGTGCACGTGAGCAAGCAGAGAACGGTGAATTACTCTTCGGTACGATCGATACGTGGCTCGTTTGGAAATTGTCTGGTGGAAAAACGCATATCACGGATTACACGAACGCTTCACGGACATTGATGTACAACATCTATGAGCAAAAATGGGATGAAGAGTTGCTCGATATCCTCGGTGTTCCTGCATCAATGTTACCAGAAGTTCGTCAATCGAGTGAAGTCTACGACAAAACAGTACCATATCACTTCTTCGGTTACGAAGTGCCAATCGCTGGGATCGCTGGTGACCAACAAGCTGCACTCTTTGGTCAAACGTGTTTTGAAGAAGGTGAAGGAAAGAACACATACGGAACAGGTTGTTTCATGCTCATGAACACAGGTGAGAAAGCCGTTTCTTCTGACCACGGACTCTTGACGACAATTGCTTGGGGCGTCGATGGAAAAGTCGAATATGCGCTCGAAGGCTCTATCTTCGTCGCCGGTTCTGCAATCCAGTGGCTCCGCGATGGACTCCGTATGTTGAAACACGCGAAAGATTCAGAAGGCTATGCAACGAAAGTCGATTCAACAGACGGTGTTTACGTCGTTCCTGCTTTTGTCGGTCTTGGTGCACCGTATTGGGATTCAGATGTTCGTGGGGCGATCTTCGGATTAACACGGGGAACAGATAAAGAGCACTTCGTTCGGGCAACGCTTGAATCACTCGCTTATCAAACACGCGACGTGTTGACAGCGATGGAACAAGATTCTGGAATCGAACTGAAAACACTTCGTGTCGACGGTGGTGCTGTAGCCAATAACTTCTTGATGCAGTTCCAATCGGACATCCTCGGCGTTCCTGTCGATCGTCCAGAAATCAACGAAACGACAGCACTCGGTGCAGCATATCTTGCTGGATTAGCCGTCGGTTACTGGAAAGATAAAGCGGAAATCAAACAACAATGGAAGCTCGATCATCAGTTTAAACCAGAGATGAAAGAAGACGATCGTGAACAACGCTATGCTGGATGGCAAAAAGCAGTGGAAGCGACAATGGTCTTTAAACCATCGAAATAAGTTAATTAATAACCCGATCCCTTTTACAGAGGGACCGGGTTTTTGATATCTTATAGAAAATATAGCGTGAGGTGCCTCATGAACACCATTTATTCTGATCAACAGCTAAAAGAATACATTCAGTTCGCGCTTGATGGCAACATCACGCATGAAGAACTGGCAGATTGGTGTTACCG
Organism: Exiguobacterium sp. UBA6282; assembly: GCF_002440475.1. Lineage (NCBI taxonomy): Bacteria > Bacillati > Bacillota > Bacilli > Caryophanales > Exiguobacterium > Exiguobacterium sp. UBA6282. The sequence goes on from NZ_DJUM01000008.1 coordinate 80,475, forward strand.
GTATATGATCAATGTCTACCATAATGATTATTATCATCTTGCAACTGACGGACGTGGAACTTATCCATTAAGTGAACAAGCGACTGAAGTAGCAAACGATATCGATGCACAATGGGATCTCTATCTTTATAACACGTATTCTTTGGATGCATTACAAACACTTGATTTAGCTACAGTTTGCTTACCGAAAGAGTGGTTAGAAGAGTGGCTCCGGTCGTTTTGATTCATGAGACTCTCTACTAAGTTTTAATCTGAATAGAAGTAATTGAAATAAATCCCCCTCGCCTATTCGCGATGGGGGATTTATTACTCATTTGCCAAACTCATTTTTTAATCCGTCTTCAATCTCATCGACGGATTTCGACTGTCCACTTAAAACAGCTGCTAGAAAAGCACCTTCGACGAGTGGTGCGTCGATAAAACGTACCGCCCGTTCGCCACTGTATAATTCAAGTGCTAGTTCCGTGTTCATCGTCGCAGAACCAATATCCGTTAAGACGACTCCATCGTCGTCTAGTGTATTCAGTGTTTCTTCGATTCGTGTTGCGTCCGTTCCAATGCTACCATCTTCAAGACCGGCTGCTACTAAGACTGGCGTATCCGGTGCCATCTCTGCCAACAGTTCTTTCAGCCCAGCCGCGAGTTTTTCACTATGAGAAACAAGTACAAGATTAACCATGAAGCACCTCCGCGATTTCGCCGAGTAGTAAAGCACTCGATAAACTACCTGGGTCCTGTACGCCTTCCGTCGCTTCACCGAAGTAGGACGCGCGCCCTTTCGTTGCGATACGCGCTTTTGTATCAGCAAGTGCTTGATCGATTGCCACTTTCAAGTCCCCTTCTTGCGAGAGCGCTTCTTGGAACGGTGTCCAGATATCGACCATCGTCTTTTGTCCGAATTCCGATTTCCCACGCGATTTGATCCCTTCCGTCGCTTCGCGGAAAGCGTCTGCAAGATCCGCACCTTCGACTTCTGTTTTCCCTTTGAATGCACCGGCGAACTTAACGAATGCTGTCCCGTATAAAGGACCGGATGCCCCACCAATCGTTTTGATCAGCGTCATCCCGACTTCTTTGGATAAAGCTCCTAAATCCTCATATTCGCCGTGTTCTTCTAGCGTCTTCTGGACTGCTTGGAAGCCACGCGACATGTTAATTCCATGATCTCCATCACCAATTTCCCGGTCAAGGTCCGTCAATTCATCCTTATGCTGTTCGATCTGTTCCGCTGCTTTGAGGAGCGCGCTTTGCAACTGTTCCGTCGTCAACTTCATGTTTTTACACCCCGTTTATTTGAATTAGAATCCAATCGCTTTCGTTTCTGCATCGAGATATCCGAGCAGTTCATCATCCACTGGTAAGAGCGTGATTGAGAACCCGTGCATCTCAAGCGATGTCATATAGTTTCCAACGAATGAGCGGGCAATCTTGTAACCATGCGCCTCAAGTTCTTCCGCGACATATTTATACGTGATGTACAGTTCGGATTCTGGTGTTCCGCCCATCCCATTCACCATGACGGCGACTTTTTTGTCTGGTACTTCTTTCGTCAAACGATCGAGCAACTCTTTGACGATCGCATCAACGGAAGCGACTGCTTTTCGTTCAAGTCCTTTTTCACCGTGGATCCCGATTCCGATCTCCATCTCGTCATCATGCAACTCAAAGCCTGGCTTGCCGCTCTCCGGCATGTAACATGGTGAGAGTGCCATTCCAATCGAACGAACGCCCTTGATGACTTTTTCCGCAACTGCTTTGACTTCACTTAGTGATTTTCCTTCTGCCGCTGCAGCACCGGCAATCTTATGGACGAAGACGGTTCCTGCGACCCCACGACGATCCTCTTCCTTTTTGATCGCGATGTCATCATTAACGACGACCGTATCAACTTCAATATCCTCGAGTTCAGCAAGTTCCTTCGCCATATCGAAGTTCATGACGTCACCTGAATAGTTCTTGACGACGAGTAGGACACCTTTTCCCCCATGAGCTGCCTTGATGCCTTCAAGCACCATGTCGGGTGTCGGTGAAGTGAACACTTCCCCACAAACAGCCGCAGCAAGCATACCGTCCCCGACGAATCCAGCGTGTGCCGGTTCGTGACCGCTTCCCCCACCAGAGACAAGACCGACTTTTCCGTCCAGTGGTACTTTCCGCGCAACGACGTTAACACCTTCGACTTTTTTATACAAACCAGGGTGAGCAAGTACGAGTCCGTCGACCATGTCTGAAACGAACCGGTTTGAATCTTTCATTAATTTGTGCATGAAAAACGCTCCTTTACCTAACTGATTTTGCCGTACCACTTACTCTTTACCACCAAATCAAGTCGAGTATGTCGAAAAAAATGATGAAAATATTGACCAGTTGGTGACGATATACCGCACGAATGCTATGCTCTTAAAAAAGAGGAGGAATCGAATGTCATCAGCCTTTCAAGCAGGTGTCCGCGCCTGTCTACCCACCGTCCTTGGCTATATCGGCATCGGCTTTTCCGCAGGGATCGTCGGTCGTGCCTCCGGCTTATCCCCTCTTGAAGTCGGATTCATGTCCGTCTTCATCTATGCCGGCGCCGCTCAATTCATCATCACGAGTCTCTTGCTGTTGAATAGTCCCGCCTCTGCCATCATTCTGACGACATTCATCGTCAATCTCAGGCACTTGTTAATGAGTCTGACGCTCGCTCCGCACGTCGAGACACGCCACCTTCGTGATCGACTCGGTACCGGGACGTTACTGACGGATGAATCGTTCGCTGTCGCAATGAATACTGCGCAAAAAGGGAAGATCTCACCGTCCTTCATGCATGGCTTAAATCTGACCGCGTATCTTAGCTGGATTATCGCAACCGTTCTCGGTGCACTTGTCGGTAGCTGGTTTCCTGATCCCGAGCGCTTCGGTCTCGACTTTGCTCTGACGGCGATGTTCATCGGTTTATTGTACTTACAATTTGAAGGAGAACGTACCCGTATTGTCGTGAATAGTTGCCTCTTATTGATCGTCTTACTTTTGCTTTACATCACCATGCGCTACTTTTCTGCGGAAGTCGCCGTTCTTTGCGCGACACTCGGTGGCGCTAGCATAGGAGTCGTGATCACACGATGGAAATCCGCCCAGAATTAATCGGTCTCTTTTTAGCTTGTGGACTCGTCACTTGGATTCCACGTATCTTACCGTTTCTCGTCCTTCATGGACTGACGTTACCGCGCCTCGTAACGGAATGGCTCTCGTTCATTCCCGTCTGCCTGCTTGGCGCCCTCTTCTTTCAAAATTTACTTATCGCGCAAGACAACGCGTTCCCGACGATTTCGACGCTTCATGTCTTCGCCGCCCTACCGACGATGGCAGTCGCGATTTTCAGTAAAAGTCTTTCTTGGACGGTCGTCACCGGTGTCGTCACGATGGCGTTTCTAAGGATTTATCTGTAAGCAAGTTATTCATCTTTAACATATTCCGGTAAATATTTTGTGTTATCCTTAAAATAGAAATACATAGATAGTAAAGGAGGTGCTGATGTGCCGAACAAGTGGTTAATACCCTTTTTAATTTTATCGTGCGCTAGTTTTCTATTTGTGAATCAAATGGATCTACCTTATATGCTAAAACAAGGACTGGTCGTGTTGTACGTCATCGCCTATTTCGGTGCGATGGTTGTTTCTCGCAAAATGAAAGTCAGAGATCACAAACAATGACTCGAAAAAATCTCCTCTAGTCTTGAGAGACCGGAGGAGATTTTTATGATCACGTATTTGCTTGTACGTCCTGATAATCCGATTGATGTTCGAACTCTTTTTTCGCAAACGGACATAACGGCAGTAGCTTGACGTTTGCTTCCCGTGCCCAGTTGACGATCTCGGCAACGAGTTGTTCCCCAATCTGTTGGTTCCGGTGTGCGGGATCAACATACGTGTGATCGATGATCCACATGCCGTTGTTCGTATCGCTGTAAGTGATTTCTCCAATCACTTCACCTTCCTGATGGGCTTCGATTTTACGTTCCGCTCGTTTCAGCTCCATTTGCTTCCCTCCGTTCGTAAGATAAGGCGCCGCTTGGACAACCATCGACGACGCGCATGACGTCTTCCACCGGCGCCCCGTCCGCTTCAATCCACGGACGCCGTTTGACATCAAAGACGGTCGGTAGACTTCGTACACAATGACCGGAATGAATGCAGACTTCCGAATCAAAATAGACCGTGATCTCTTTGCCTTCATATCCTTTTTTCATGATGTATCGTCTCCCTTTCTTTGTACTCTTGTATCTTTCCATATCCTTGACTCAATTCCTGTCGACGACATGAAAAAAGCACTTCCAGACAAAAGTCCAGAAGTGCTTGAGTTGGATTAGAACAAGACCATGTACTGATCGCGTTCCCATTCCGTGACTTGCGTCCGGAACATATCCCATTCGATTTCTTTCAATTCAACGAAGTGCTCTGCGATGTGATCGCCGAGAGCGTGCATGACGACGTCATCCGCTTTCAAGACTTCGAGTGCGTGGCTGAGTGTTGATGGAAGATCATCGATTCCGTTCGCAACGCGTTCCGGTTTGTCCATGACGTAGATGTTACGGTCGATTGGAGCCGGTGCTTTCAAGTTGTTCTTGATTCCGTCGAGACCTGAAGCGAGCAATGTCGCAAGCGCGAGGTACGGATTCGCTGCTGGATCGACTGAACGAACTTCGATACGAGTCGAGAGTCCACGTGCTGCAGGAACACGGACGAGTGGTGAACGGTTACGGGCTGACCATGCGACGTAGCAAGGCGCTTCGTAGCCAGGAACAAGACGTTTGTATGAGTTGACTGTCGGGTTACAAACCGCTGTGAAGGCACGTGCGTGTTTGAGGATACCTGCTGTGAAGGCACGTGCATCATCCGACAATTGCATTTCTTCGTTGCCTTCATCGAAGAAGACGTTCTCGTTGCCTTTGAAAAGCGACATGTTCGCGTGCATTCCTGATCCGTTGACTCCGAAGAGTGGTTTTGGCATGAATGTCGCGTGCAAGTTGTGCTTCGCCGCGATCGTCTTGACAACAAGTTTGAACGTTTGGATGTTATCCGCTGTCGTGATCGCATCCGCATATTTGAAGTCGATTTCGTGCTGACCTGGAGCGACTTCGTGGTGTGATGCTTCGATTTCAAAGCCCATGTTCTCGAGCTCGATAACGATTTCTTTACGGCAGTTTTCACCGAGGTCGACTGGTGCGAGGTCGAAGTATCCACCTTGGTCGTTCAATTCAAGTGTCGGGCGACCTTTTTCATCTTTCTTGAAGAGGAAGAATTCTGGCTCTGGTCCAACGTTGAATGATGTGAAACCGAGTTCTTCCATCTCTTTAAGTACCCGTTTGAGCTGACCACGTGGGTCTCCTGCGAACGGCGAGCCATCCGGATTATGGATGTCACAGATTAAACGTGCAACTTTCCCTGTTCCATCTTCTGTCCATGGGAAGACGACCCATGTGTTTAAGTCTGGGAAGAGATACATATCTGATTCTTCGATCCGGACGAATCCTTCGATCGATGAACCATCGAACATCATTTTGTTATCAAGTGCTTTTTCCAATTGGCTTACTGGAATTTCAACGTTCTTGATCGTTCCGAGGATATCTGTGAACTGTAAGCGAATGAAGCGTACATCCTCAGCTTTAGCGATTTTCAAAATGTCTTCTCGTGTAATGTTGCGACGTGTCATGTGACAAATCCCCTCTCCGATTCGTTTTTATATGGTTACAGGTCCTTACTTGAAGAAACGCCCAAGCTCACCTTGGATGAGCGACGTCTTTCCATGTCGTCCTGCTTCCTTCAATTCATTTTTCAGGAGTTTATACAATTCGCCGTCAGATAGTTCCGGACGCGTCTCGACGACGCTCTCCGCAACGCGTTCGCGTTTGACGAGATCGTTTTCAAAAATCAATTTGATCCCTGCGATATTCAGTCCCTGATCCAGGTATTCCTTAATCGACAACAGGCGATCGACATCGTTGAACGAATAGAGGCGACGCTTCGTCTCTGTCCGCTCCGGCTTAATCAGTCCCTGTTCTTCGTAATATCGGATCTGGCGGGCAGATAACGCGGTCAACTCTTGAACGACTCCGATGGGAAATAGTGGCTTGGACTGGCGTGATGAGTCTGCCATGTGGTTCCTCCTTTTTCCTTACTCCATGAGAATAAACCTCTGTCAGGCAACTTGTCAAGCGATGTAAGAAAAGTTAACACAACTTTTTTAATCACTTTACTCGAAGTCGTTCAGAGGTCGTTTTCACGAGATATGCTAGTATTAAACGTTTTTTTCTGGAATTAATTGTTTTTCCATCAAGTGATTGACGGCTGAGATAATCGCGATCTTGACGTGGCTATACGTTAAACCACCTTGGACGTATGCAGTATAGGGTGCACGGATCGGACCATCCGCTGACAACTCGATCGATGAGCCTTGTACGAACGTTCCTGCTGCCATGATGACATCGTCCGCATATCCCGGCATATAATCTGGAATTGGTAACGCATGTGCATTGACGGGTGAAGCAGCTTGGATCGCCTGACAGAAAGCAATCATCGGCTCCGGCGCATGGAACGAGACCGATTGAATCAAATCCGTCCGTTCTGCCGTATGGTGCGGTGCCGTGTCAAAGCCGAACTGACCGAGCATGCTTGACGTGAACATCGCACCCATCAACGCTTGGCTAACCGTATGTGGTGCCATATAGAAACCTTGATACATATCCGGAAGTGCGGATAACGATGGACCGGCTTCGGCGCCAATCCCTGGCGTCGTCATCCGGAACGATGCCCGTTCGATCAAGTCCGTTCGACCGACGAGATAACCGCCAGTCTTCGCAAGACCACCACCCGGATTCTTAATCAACGACCCTGCCATCAAGTCTGCCCCGACGTGCGTCGGTTCGATCGTCTCGACGAATTCACCATAGCAGTTATCGACGAAAATCAAGACATGGGGATGAGCGTCTTTGATGGCGGCGATCGCTTCACCGATTTCATTAACCGGTAGACTGCGTCGCGTCGCATACCCTTTTGAACGCTGAATCCCGACGACCTTCGTCTGCGGTGTGATCCGTTCGAGAACGGCCGGTACGTCGATCGTCTCGGCGTTTTTCATCTCGACGACATCATAGTGGACGCCCAGTTCCTTTAATGAACCGCGTCCATCACCACGAATTCCGACGATCTCTTCGAGCGTGTCGTATGGTTTTCCTGTGATATAGAGCAGTTCATCGCCCGGCAACAATAAACCGAACAATGCGATACCGATTGCGTGGGTGCCGCTGATGATTTGTGGACGACAAAGACCGGCTTCCGCACCGAAGACGTCGGCATAGATCCGTTCGAGCGTATCGCGTCCTTCATCGTTGTAGCCGTAACCTGTTGACGGCATGAAATGAAAATCACTGACCTTGTGACGCCGAAACGCATCGAGGACACGGAATTGATTGTATTCCGCGACCTCTTGCGCCTTCTTGACGTACGGAGCGATCTGTTCCTCCGCCCGATCAATGAGCGGACGAAGCGTTTCGTAATGGGTTAATTCTGAAAACATGTTTACACCTCGTATTGTTTCAATGTCGCATATAGACGCGTATCTTTACGCAAGTAACCTTTAAGAATGACAGAACCATCTTCTTCGAACGATTCCTTCAAGTTCATCATGACTTCCTTTGCCGGATTGTAATGAGCAAAACCATCAACCGGGATGCGGATCTCGAGATACTCGAGGATCTCACTGATTGACCGTTCGATCTCTTCAATCAAACGCTCGATGTCCTGCGGATCAAGTGCAGAGATCAACAGTTTCCCGCCTGTAAACAAACGGTTCAGCTGGTCCTTCTTGTTGTAGACTTCTAGCTGCGGGATGTCACCGGCACCGAGTTCATCGAGAACATCGTTCGTCGTCTGCATCTGGTTCAAGTAATGCTCACTCGACGCATCGACGACGTGGAGGATCAAGTCCGCTTCTAGCACTTCCTCGAGTGTCGAACGGAACGCTGCGATCAACTTTGTCGGCAGATCTTGAATGAAACCGACCGTATCCGTCAGGAGGATTTGCCCACCTTCTGGCAAATCGACTTGACGTGTCAACGGATCGAGCGTCGCGAACAACTCATCCTTTTCGTATGTGTCGGCTTGAGTCAATCGGTTGAAGATCGTTGATTTGCCGGCATTCGTATAACCAACGAGTGCGATTTGGAACGTCTGGTTCTCTTTGCGACGTTCCCGGTAACGGGCACGATGCGCGACGGATGTCTCGAGTTGTTTCGAAATCTCATCGACGCGGCGCCGGATATGACGACGATCCGTCTCGAGTTTCGACTCACCTGGTCCACGTGTTCCAATTCCGCCACCAAGACGTGACAGTTGTGTTCCCTGCCCAGCAAGACGTGGCAACAGATAACTCATCTGTGCCAGTTCGACCTGCAATTTCCCTTCGCGTGATTGGGCACGTCCAGCGAAGATATCGAGAATCAACTGCGTCCGGTCGATCAACTTGATCGCTTCCGGGTCTGATAAGGCAATCCGGATATTTTTCATTTGACCGGGCGTGACTTCAGCATTGAATATGATTAAATCAGGTTCAAGTTCGTCTGCTAACGCAACGAGTTCCTCAACCTTTCCTTTTCCGATGAACGTACGGCGGTCAATTGCTTGTCGTTTTTGATCCAAACGACCGACGACGACACCATGCGCAGTCGTTACGAGTGCTTCGAGCTCCGCGACCGATTCTTCATAGACATGATCCGGGACACCGGGGAGCTGGCAACCAACGACGATGACGCGTTCTGACATAATATCATTCCTTTCACGAGTAAAGACGTACTGCGCCCCTTATCATACCACAGCCACCGGTTCGTCTGAACTTTTTTGGACAGGAAACATCCGTTCGGTTTATGATGGAAGAAACACCATTACGAAAGGGAGGAAAACGATGGCACGCGAACAGTCGTATACGCTTCCAGAGTTCATTGAACGCTACCTATTTTATTTAACGACAAGCGGACGACAACTTTCGACCGTCCGGCGCTATCGGTACGATTTAATCGAAGTCCACCGCTACATGACGGATGTCGATCAACCACTTGAGACGATCGATGATTTCAAGGCGATTTCGATTGAGACGTGGAAGACGTTCATCAATGAGTACTTGATCGAAGAGAAACTCTACCAACAAGCGACGGTCGCCCGAATCGTCACCGTCATCAATCAAGTCAATTACCAAATTCGACAAACGAAGGCGAAGCTGATCGAATACGCACAACCGACACATGAATTGACGGCAAAACACGTCGCTTCCTTTAAGGAATACGAGCAACTCGTCCGAACGAATCAATCCGATCGCGGCTTGACGGAACATCAATTGAAAGCCCGTCCGTATTTGATCGATCGAAACGAACTCATTCTCCGCCTGTTTTATCGCTACGGTTTACGCGTCCATCACATCATCGGCTTAAAGATGCACGATCTCAACTTCGCCCAGCAAGAGATGACCGTCCACGATCGACTCGGCAACCGCTACCTGCTCCATCTCGCGCGGGAAGATCAAGATATCATGTTGCGTTACTTGAAGACGATTCCGGAGCCCGTCCGTCCTCGTTATCACAGTACCGACCCTTTTTTCGTCGCGTTCGACTTCGCCCGGATGACATTCCGCTGGGTTTACAGTAAGAATGCACCGAAGCAATTGTCGATCGTCATGATCACGAAGATGATGCGTCAGCTGAATGAACGGTCGGACAACAAGCGGGTCTTGACGCCGTCGATGTTACGCAACAGCTTCATCCTAAAAACGTATCAGGACGAGATGACGAAGGAAGAACGCCTGCAGAAGACGTGTCTTTATAAGGATGTCTCGCTTCGACGTTATGAAGAGGCGGTCGAGGAACTGACACCATTACTGTAATGACACATTTACGCTGAGAGCAAAGTAGCTGTCATTTTTCACTTCACTTGCGAAGCGTCATTCTTCTTTCGTTATTCGTCTCGAATTTTTAATACGACCCACACCTGAATGAAACCTAATGAAAAAGACGACCCCCCGGTCGTCTTTTTCATTAGCGAGAAACTTCTTGTGTCTCTTCTTGTTCATATAACGTCACGTTGCGCGCTGGTGCGAACGTCGAAATTGCGTGTTTGTAGATCAATTGCTGTTTGCCTTCCGACTCCAAAATGACCGTGAAGTTATCAAATGACTTGATCAGCCCCCGTAATTGATACCCGCTGATTAAGAAAACCGTCGTTGGGACTGCATCTTTCCGTAATTGATTTAAAAAGACGTCCTGAATGTTGTATGTCGCTTTCATGATTCCCCGTGCCCCCTCTTTTTATCTGTTTCTGTCTTCGGGCAACTCTTATTTAACCGCTTTCAGAAACTCTACAGTTCTATCATAGATAATTTTGAACGTTTCTTCAAATGAAAACTTTCCCATATCTACCCAAACGCCATCAAATTGATGACGGAACCATGTCAATTGACGTTTGGCGAAGCGTCGTGTGTTCCGTTTTAGCATGTCAACAGCAGGATCGAGTGGTGCTCCGTCAAGAACAGGTAACATCTCTTTATAACCAATTGCTTGCAACGCCTTCGTCTGTCGATACCCGGCAGCGTCCAGACGCGCCACTTCCTCTAGAAGGCCACTGTCGACCATCATGTCTACCCGCTGATCAATCCGGTCATACAAACGATCCCGGTCTTTCATGTGTAAAACGAACAACAAACTCTCGTAAAGTGCCGGTTGACTGCCAGTCGTTTGTGTCTGACCAGTCCGCGCGACCTCGATCGCCCGAACGACCCGCTGGATGTTATTCGGATGAATCGCTTCTGCGCGCACCGGATCGAGTTCCTTTAACTGATCATGTAGTGCAGTTGCTCCATGTGTCACCGCATACGCTTCGAGTTCAGCCCGTAAGGCTGGATCTTCTGCCTGCTCAGTAAACTGGTAGTCATATAAAATTGAACGGATGTAAAGCCCTGTTCCGCCGACGATGATCGGCAACTTACCACGGCTCGCGATCTCATCGATCGTTGCTCGGGCAACCGTTTGGAAACGGGCTACACTCATCTCGTCGTCCGGTGTAACGAGATCAAGCAGATGATGCGGCACTCCTTCCATCTCTTCGGTCGTCACTTTTGCCGATCCGATGTCCATCCCTTGATAGACTTGAACCGAATCTCCGGATAAGACCTCTCCGTTTAGTCGTTTTGCGAGTTCAATGCCTGTCTTCGTTTTTCCGACTGCCGTCGGTCCGACGATGACGATAACTGGTTGTTTCTTCATTCTGCTTCACCCATTCTTTATCTTTTTCATTTTTGATTCGAGTGTACCACAGCCACTTACTCGGATTAAAAAAATCCACAAAAAAACCGCCCTCCTTGGACGGTTCCACACTTACTTGTCTTATACGCGACGGATGAAATCGTCATAGATGGCACTAAAGATGCACCATCCACAAATGACGACGCCTGTCAGCATGATGCCCCAATCTGCCATGGTCGTTCCTCCTCTAGTCATCGTTATTCTCTCTTTTGACGGTTTGAATGGTTTGTAAACCCTTTCGAGCAGGTTTGACACCAATTCTTGGAATCAGTATGATAAAAGTACGATTGGTACGTAGCGCGGAGGCTGACCTGCATCGGCTTCCTATTAGAGGCACTGCCTCTCGATTCCATGTCTTGTGCTGGCACGAGGCGACATAGGAAGATTTCCTTCTTCCACAGAACAGGTCCGGCATCATGCCCGGGCCTGTTCTGTGTGCTAGTAGATTATTTCGAAAGGAGCTGGTTCTCGTGCGCATTCAAATCATTGGTGGGTCTGGTACTGGAAAAAGTACACTAGGTGCATTCATCGGACAATCGGAACGGATTGCGTGGATCGATACCGACCATTATCTCTGGAAAGATACGAAGTTCACTGAAAAACGTGACGTCTCCGAGCGATTTTCCATGTATGAAGCAGATATACTGTCTTACCGTGATTACGTCGTCTCCGGTTCCGTCTTCGCCTGGCACCCGGATGGTTTCACCAATCGGGACTTGCTCGTCTTCCTGTCGCTCGACGAATCGCTCCGGATGGAACGGCTCATCGCACGCGAAGCAGCACGTTATCCTGACTTTTCAGGATCAAATGAGTTCCTCGACTGGTGCCGGACGTATCATACGGCGACGGACCCGAAGATGATCGGCACGTTCGCGGAACACCAACTGCAAATGGAACGGTCGGTTTCCCCCGTTCTAAGTTTAGACGCTTCAATACCAACACAGCTTCAGTATCAAAAAATAATGGAAACATACGACAAATCGCCTTACAAATCATGACAAACGGGTCCCCCTCTTCAGGTGGACCCGTTTTTCTTAATACATATCTTTTTGCGTGAAGTTCCAGAAGGCAACGATTAGTGCCGCGACCGTCCAACAACCGAGGACAGCAAGCGAGAACGGAAGTGTCATCCCTTCGATCGGTGGCGCTTGACCATCGAGGTAGTTAATCAGTCCAAAGTTGACGTTGACGAGATACTTCGAACTCGTCCAGCTTGAACCGAGCGTCGTCAGTAACGTACCGGAAATCAAAACTGCCATCATGATCCCGATGCCTGTCGCCGTATTCTTGACGAGAACGGAAACCATCAAGGCAATCGTCCCGACGACCGCCGTGACGATCCAGGCTAGACCGACCGCCATCAACAGATACTCCCACATCGGTAACGTATGCACGAATTCAGTCGAGAACGTTCCGCTCGGTGAAGCTTGGAATCCGGTCAAGATCGGTGCGGTCCAGCCGTCATAACCGAGGACGATTCCGGATATCGCATAACAGACGACGACGGTCAATGCCATCAGCATCGATGTATAAAGTAACACCGTCAACCATTTCGCCATGAGGATCTTCCAACGCCGGACCGGTCGCGACAGCAATGTCTTGATCGTTCCGTCATTTTGTTCCCCGCTGACGATGTCCGCCATGATGACGATGATGAACAGCGGTAAAATCAGCGTTAATCCTTGCGAAAAGAATATCCGGATGAATGTCGGGGCTCCCGGATAATTCGGATTGATGTCGTTATCGAGATAGTATTGGTTTTGTTTTAGGTCGAATTCAAGGAACTGACGGAACTCATCTTGAATACTGCTAGAAGCAAGACGGTTCTGTGTATCGACGATATCTTGTTGAAGTTCAACCCGCCAATCGAGTGTTCCTTGCTTTTTGATCTGTTCTTGAATGTCTCGATACTGTGCGTACGTAAACATTGAGACGAGGACGATGAGGATGATCGCAACGACAGCAAACCGACGTTTCGAAGCGATTTTCGTAACTTCATTTCGGACGAGACCGATCATGTTCGGATTACGCAATGTGATCGCCTCCCGTTAACGTGATGAACAGATCTTCAAGCGTCTGGACTTTCCGTTCGATCGTCCAAACTTCAACACCTGCTTCAAGCAACTGCTTGTTGAGTGCCGGCGTCTTACTAGCATCCATCAAGGTATGGACCGTATTCGCATCGACGACTTCGGATACTTGGACTAAATCAGAAGCCGATAAAATCTCGTTCGCCTTGAAGGCATCGTCGACACGCCAATCAACACCAGGAGCAAGCGACTCGACCAGCTCCTTGACCGTTCCGACTTGGACGATTTTACCGTAACTCATGATCGCGACACGATCGGCGAGCATCTCGATTTCAGCGAGAATATGACTCGAGACGAGGACCGACAGTCCCGTTTCCTCGACGAGCCGGCGGATGAATTGACGCAAATCCCGAATCCCCATCGGATCGAGACCATTCGTCGGTTCGTCGAGAATCAAGACGCTTGGTCGTCCGAGTAGTGCTTGGGCGATACCGAGACGCTGACGCATCCCGAGTGAGTATGTCCGGACTTGATCGTCGACCCGCGCCGTCAAATCGACGAGATCGATGACTTCCTGAATCCTTGCCTCGTCGACATTCGGTAACATCCGGGCAAAGACTTGTAAATTTTCACGACCTGTCAAATATTTATACAACTCCGGGTTCTCAACGATCGAACCAATCCGCTCCATCGCTTGGACGAACTGTTTGCGGACATCGAAGTCACAGACTGTGATTTTACCGGACGTCGGTTTGATCAGTCCGACGAGCATCCGGATCGTCGTCGTTTTCCCTGCCCCGTTCGGTCCAAGGAATCCGAAGACCTCACCCGGTTGAATTTCAAACGAGATATTATCGATGATCGTTTTTTTTCCGATCACCTTTGTTACACCTTCTAATTTAACTGTTGGTTTCACGTCTCTCACCTCTTATTGTCTATTCTAGCGGAATAATGAATCATTTGACTTGTCAGAACACTTCATTTCCGCACATTCTTTCTACATTTGCTACAATCAGGATAGAACCTAGAAGGAGGAACGTTCATGAAGCGATTACGCTGGCCCCTGTTTTTAACCGTTTCACTCTTACTGACCGCACTGTTCGGTTACGGTTTCGTCAACGCCTATAGTGACGTCGTCAATCCACCGAAGCGTGCCGTCCTCACACCAACAAAGGAAGAACCTGTCAAAAAAGGCGGAACGTACGTCGCGCTTGGTGATTCCTTGANNAAGAAATAGTTATGCTGCTCTTGTCGGACGCGACCTTGTCAAAGCGAACACGGTCGAGCGTTTTCAGAATCTTGCCGTCAGTGGTGCCCGGACGGAAAATTTATTAAAACAACTCAAACAAAAAGAAGTCCTACGCTCAGTCAGTCAAGCGAAAGTCATCTCGGTGACGATCGGCGGAAATGACTTGTTCAATCGTGGCGAAGGTGTCACGAATTTCGATGCAAAGAAAACGGCCGCGACGATTACGACGGCTCAAGACAACTTAAAAAAGACGTTCCGGATTCTGCGCGAACAAAATCCGGATGCTGTCATCTTCTACGTCGGACTTTATAATCCTTTCCGTGCAACGGAAAACGGTGAGGCGTTCGATGCGATCGTGCAAGACTGGAATGCTAAATCCCGGACGCTCGGGATTGAATATGACGTCGAAATCATCGACACATTCAATCTCGTTCGCGACGTCAAACGTGATTTATCAAGCGATCAGTTCCATCCGAACGACTCTACCTATGAAGAGATCGCAAAAGCCGCATTACTTGCTGTCAATAAACGTTTCTAAAACAAAAAGCCGCCTAAATGGCGGCTTTTTGTTCCGATTCATTTCAGGCGTTTGGCCAAGGCGATGAGTCCCCATTGAAGCGGCAAACGTGTCCAGAGCAACCATGATGGAAGGCGCTTCCCATTGACCGGTTTCGGATTGACGGCCATATTGACGTTTGCCGGTAAGACCGCGTACAAAAAGGCCGGAAGCGTCTTACGAACGAGATGTACTCCTTTTCCTGTCAATAGCATGAGACCATAAGCGATCTCGATCACACCCGTTACTTGGACGAAAAAGCGCTTGAACGGAATGAACGACGGCATGATGCTGACAAACCCTTTCTCGTTGCGGAAATGACCAACTCCCGCAAACAATAATCCTGCTCCATAGACTAAACGTAATAGCATGATCTTTCACTCTCTCTTTCCACTTTACGGATTCATTCGAAACAGCTTCAGTGTATCGAACTGATCCGATTATCTCAACTTTTAGAAATTGTCGTCGAATTATGGGGAATGATGAGTCATTTCGGAATGTCTCCCGTAATCAGGTGACAAGTCGCTTCATTTGCTATGATGAAGTCAGAAATCATACAGGAAGGGATGACGACTTATGGCTGGAAAAACAAAAGGACTTTTACCTGGATTGACTGGAGGAATCATCGGTGCCGTTCTGACGGCAACGATCGCGTTTCCGATTTTACTCGATCAAGAACAACAGGTCGCGGACACACCACTCTCAAACGGAATGCCAAAACAAGTCTCGACGACGTCGAATGATCCAGTGACGAATGCAGTCGCCACTGCTCAAAAATCCGTTGTAACGGTGACGAATTATCAAACCGGTAATGCGATGTCGCAAAAAGAAGCAGCTGCCGGCTCGGGATCTGGTGTCATTTATAAAAAAGAGAATGGAAAAGCATACATCATTACGAACCACCACGTCGTCGATGGCGCATCAAAACTCGATGTCACACTTAACAACGGTAAAACACTGCAAGCCAAATTACTCGGTAGTGACGAAACGTATGACTTAGCCGTGTTAGAAGTCGACGCAAACGACGTTCCAGGCGTCATCACACTCGGGAAATCGGCTGACTTAAAAGCCGGACAGACTGTCCTTGCGATTGGTAATCCGCTTGGTGAATTCCAAAACTCCGTTACCCGTGGAATCGTCAGTTCGAAAGACCGGACTGTACCGGTCGATACGAATAACGATGGACAAGACGACTTTAATACAACGGTCATCCAGACGGATGCCGCGATCAATCCTGGTAACTCAGGCGGTGCCTTGATCAATGAACAAGGACAACTCGTCGGTATCAACTCGATGAAAATTGCCGAGTCGGGTGTTGAAGGTGTCGGTTTCAGTATTCCAATCGATGATGCATTACCAATCCTCAAACAACTTGAGACGAACGGTAAAGTCGAACATCCGACACTCGGTGTTTCCTTACAAGATGTGGCGGCGTTCCCTGCTGGTTATTTAAAAGATCAAGTTAACTTACCAGACAGTCAAAAAACAGGTGTCGTCGTCATGTCAGTCGAACCGAACAGTCCAGCCGCTGCGGCTAAACTGAAAACAGGTGACGTGATCACGAAAATCAACGACTCCGAGATTAAAGGATTCGTCGATATCAAAACGGCACTCATCAAATCAGACGGTCCACTCTCACTGACAATCATCCGTGACGGAAAAACGATGACGGTCGAGACGAAAACAACGACGACCGACCAGCTGTAAACTTCAGCCTGACGTTTCGTCCGCCTTCCTTTTCGGGTATTGTTTTAGAACAATATCGAATTGGGAGGCTTTTCTATGTATGACTTAATCGGCATCGGCATTGGTCCGATGAATTTAGGGTTGAGCGCACTGGCTCATCCGACAGATTTAAAAACGTTATTTTTTGACGAAAGCGAACAATTCTCATGGCATCCCGGCATGATGATTCAGGACTCGATGATGCAGACAAGCTTCATCTCCGATCTCGTCACACTTGCTGATCCGACGAGCGCATTTTCTTACCTTAATTACTTACGATCGATCCAACGTCTCCACACGTTTTACTTCTATGAAAAACTTCTGATTTCAAGACAAGGTTACAATGATTACTTACGCTGGGTGGCGACACAGCTTGATGATTTACGATTTTCAACCCGCGTCGTCGATGTGCAAGATACCGGTGATAGTTTCGAGGTCCTCGTCGAAGATGTCACAACCGGTAAACGGGAAACGTTCGAAGCACGGAACGTCGTCATCGGTACTGGCTCAAAGCCCGCGATTCCAGACACGTTTGATGAGCGTGTCATTCACAATACACAGTATGTCATGAACAAGGCAGAACTGTTGCAGCGTAAAAAAATCAGTATCGTCGGCTCCGGTCAAAGTGCTGCCGAGATCTTCCTTGATCTTTTGACGACGCCTGCTCCAGAGCGTCCTGAACTCGAATGGATTGCGCGTTCGACACTGTTTGAGACACTCGAGACCGGTAAACTCGGAGAAGAAATTTTTTCACCGAGCTATGTGACGTATTTCAACCAACTCCCACTCGAAGTAAGACAAGAGTCGGTCAAGAAATTCGCCCGGTCTCAGAACGGCATCAGTCCAGAGACCCTGCAATCGATCTATGCCCACCTCTATGATTTGACGGAAGAAGAACAGCAACAAGTCGCGATTCGCGCGAATCTTGAAGTGAAAAAGATTACCTATGACGAACGGTTCACGATTGCGATGCAACATCAAGAGCTCGAAGATGAACGCTCGTCCAAAACAGATGCTGTCATCGCGGCAACCGGCTTTTCGCCATCCCTTCCAAGCTTCATTGATCGACTCGATATCGTGTTCGAAGCACCCAACGCTTGGAAAGTCGACGCGGACTATCAAATCGTGCGTTCCGTCGAGACGGCGCATCATCTTTACGCAACCGCTAATTTAGAGTTATCACATGGTCCAGCAGCTGATAATCTCGGCATGTCTGTTTCGCGGAATCAGTTGATTTTGAACGCTGTCGCCGGTACGGAACTTTATCCGGTCGAACAACATGCGACGTTTACGACGTTTGATTAAGTCAGATGAGCATACAGTAAAACGGACGAGGTATGGTGCGCGCCATACCTCGTCCGTTTTGTCTATTTCGATGCTTCACGTCACGGTTTTTTCGTTAGTTCTAGTGCAGCCAGTAACAATAACGTAGCTTGCACCCGTGTCACTCCTGATTTAGCCAGTAACAGATGAAAGGCAATCAACCAGTTGACTTCGTCTGAAAAACGATTCCGTGCTCGCTCCCGATCGACGATCCGGGTCACGTAAATCCAATCAACACGTTCCATCGATGGTAATAACGCAAGAAGCGGCATTAAACGATCCCAAATAATGATTTCTCGCCGTTCAAGTAGTTCCCGCCAAGCAACGATTCGTTCTTGTTGCGCTGACGCATCCGGATGCGCTGCTAAGATCTGCGCCGTAATGACACGTTCACTCGTCCGTTCCATATATTGCGCAAGCCACTCTTCAAACGTATCAACGCGTTCTAAAAACGTATCTGGTAGTGGGTGCTGTTCAAGCAAAGTCGATGTCACGACATACTGCTTCGCAGCATTCAGATGTGGTCGTGTCGCATGCAAGCGTTCCATGTAGGGAAACGCATCAATCCCTTGTCGACGGTTCAGTACTTCATTGAGTGCAAAAAATGGTCGGACTCCTTTATCACGAATCAATCGATGTTTAATCTTCTTTTCAGCGACGATGATTTCTTCGATGAGGACATCAGGATCCGTGCTATTCAGTTGAACATGGGCAACGAGCAATGGTGTATAGCGGCTCCGTAACGCTGAAAAGCGAGATGTCTTGTGTTTGATCGTTCGCATCAGACGTTCGTAGACATTCTGCTCAAAGACAGTATCGTGAATCGTGTAGGACAGCGCAAAAAAACGATGGAAATCATGTGACGATTCCTCCCGCAAGACGGGATAGCTCTCATCATAATTCTCACAGAATTGACCGTACATCCTTCCACCTCTCCTTCTTTTCTATGCATCGTTTTCCCTAAAAATGGCTTGCACAATCATATTTTTAAACGCACAAAAAAAGCAACGGAACATGTCCATTGCTTTTACATTCTTTCAAATCGATTCAAACTCGTTGTCTCTCTAACAAACGGGAGAAATAACCACCTTGATCCATCAACTCGTCATGCGAGCCCTCTTCGACGATCCCGTCTTTCGTGACGACGAAAATCTTATCCGCATTCCGGATCGTCGCTAAACGGTGCGCAATGACGAGGGTCGTCCGGTTCTCAGACAGTTCGGCCAGCGACTCTTGGATGAGTGCTTCCGTTTCCGTATCAAGAGCTGACGTCGCTTCGTCCAGAATCAGAATCGGTGGATTCTTTAGGAACATCCGTGCGATGGCAAGTCGTTGCTTTTGTCCACCCGATAACTTGAGTCCGCGTTCGCCGATTTGTGTCGCATACCCATCCGGAAGGTCCGCGATCATCGGTCCGAGGTGGGCACGTTCTGCTGCCCGCACGATGTCTTCGTGCGTCGCATTCAGATCACCGTAGGCGATGTTCTCAGCGATCGTCCCTGAGAACAAGAAGACATCCTGCTGGACGATACCGATTTGTTGACGTAGTGACTCCTTCGTCATCTGCCGGATATCAATTCCGTCAATTGTGATTGCGCCATCTAGAACATCATAAAAACGTGGAATTAATGAACAGATCGTTGTCTTCCCTGCCCCGGATGTTCCGACGAATGCGACCGTCTGACCAGGTTCGACCGTCAGATTGATGTGTTCTAAGATTAGACGATCCGCTTCATATCCGAATGCGACATCCTTGAACGTGATGCCACCGTTCAAGCGATCAACGACGAGCGCATCTGGCGCATCAGGTAAGGACGCATCTTCATCAATCATCGAAAGGAATCGCTTAAAGCCCGCCATCCCTTTCGGATACATCTCAAGCAATGCCGTAATCTTATCGATTGGCTTCAATAAGATATTCATGTAGAGAATGAAGCCGACGAGTTCTCCTGCCGTTAAGGCTTCGCGATATGTCAGGTACGCACCGACGACTAAGACGGCAAGTGTCATCAAACGAGTCGTCAAGTAGATGCCGGACAGGCTCTTACTCATGACCTTATAGGCATTGATCTTCGACTGACGGAACGTTGCGTTGTCTTTTTCAAAACGCTCGATTTCGTAAGCTTCGTTCGTGAACGACTGGACGACACGGACACCGGAAACACTGTCCTCGACGCGTGAATTGACTTCCGCGATGTTACCGTACATCCGGTCCCATGATTTATTCATCCGAACGTTCGCATAACTGATCAACCAGATCAGGAATGGCACAGCAATGATCGTCACGAGGGCAAGCGGCACATTGATCGTCAGCATGATCGAGAATGCACCAAGCAAGGTCATGACGGCAATGAACGCATCTTCCGGACCATGATGGGCTAGTTCCCCGATATCGAACAAGTCATTTGTGATCCGGCTCATGATATGACCCGTCTTTGTATTGTCAAAGAAACGGAACGACTGTTTCTG
>NZ_DJUM01000008.1:101361-128375 GCF_002440475.1 Exiguobacterium sp. UBA6282
GTAACATGTGTAGCCTCCTTCCGAGTACTTCTAGTGTACTTGAACTTTTTTGAAAATACTCATTCTACCTATTCGTTTTTTTTGAAAAACGGTATTACAGTTTTCCAGACAAAAATTATATTTTTAAATCAGGGGAATCAGCGCTTTTTATGACAAAATGGTAACAACGATTTTTACCTATCTCTTGGAAGGAGCTATGTCACGTGAAAAAGACCGTTCTCGCCCTCACGACGCTCGCTTTGGTCGGTATCACAATTCCGGTTTCAGCCGCGTCAACGACACTGACTTTGACGGATAACGTCAACATTCGCACGGCTGCCTCGACTTCCGCGAAGGTCATCACGACTCTAAAAAAAGGTACGAAGCTGACAGCTGTCAAGAAAGTCAACAGCTGGTATGAAATCCGCTATCAGTCGAAACCAGCTTTCATTACTTCAGCATACGTCAAAGCAACGACGGAAAAGGCTCCGACAACTACGACCTACATAACGAACACCGATGCCGTCAACGTCCGGCAAAAAGCAACGACGAGTTCGAAATCACTCGGAAAACTAGCAAAGAATACTGTCTTGACTGTTCAGAAACAATCAGGTGATTGGTACCAAATCACATATAAGAAACAAACGGCCTATGTCCATGCGACGTTAGTCAGTAAAAAGACATCAAACGTCATGACGGATTCCAAACCACCAGTGACGACTCCCGTCAAACAAGTCGTTAAAGCGGTCGATCGATCGAAAGTCTACACGGTTAATGCGAAGGAAGGCTTGAATGCTCGGACTGCTGCAGCGACGAATGCAAAAATCTACAAGACATTACCGCATCAAACGGTTCTTGATGTCACAGGTGCCGTTGATTCATGGTACCAAGTCAAGCTCGACGGAAAAGAAGCATATGTCGCTTCGACCTATGTCAAAGCTTCAACAAAAGCATCACCACCAACAACGCCGACGACGCCTGGAGTCTCTTTGACGCCGGTTGATGCTTCGAAGACGTATCGCGTCAACGCACCAACTGGATTGAATGTCCGTACGTTACCTTCGACGTCGTCTAAAGTCTTCACACAAGTCGGACACGGTTCGACAGTCAATGTCACGGGTGAAACGACAGGAAAAGATAGCGGCTGGTACCAGATCAAGATTGGAACTGGTCTTTACTATGTCGCGAAGAGTTACATCACGACGGGATCCGTCACGACGACGCCTCCGGTCACTCCAACGACACCCCCGGTAACGACTGTTCCTGGTTCAACATTGATGGAACGTGCGATTTCGATTGGGCAACAATATCTTGGAACGCCATATCGCTGGGGCTCAAGCAATCCAGTCAACGGTGGCTTCGACTGCTCTGGTTTCATCAATTACACGTTGAATGCTGCTGGCTATTCTGTCGGACGGACGAACGTCAACGGTTACTGGAACGATGACCGTTATCTTGGGGTAAAGCTTTCGAAACTTCGTCAGCCAACACGCGGCGATATCATCTTTTTCGAAAACACGTATGCCGCTGGTCCAACACATATCGGCATCATGCTGAACAACGACCAGTTCATCCATGCGAATGAACCAGCTCTTGGCATCAGCCGTCTTTCAGAACGTTACTGGACACAAAAACTATTAGGCTTTAAATCACTTTAAGACATTTTTCATCCATCCCTCAGGGTGGATGTTTTTTGTCTTACCGCTTCTCTTTTGGATATACTGGATATGGAAAGGATGTGTCTGCATGTCTTATAAAACACTTTATATCCGGCTGCTCTTTCTTACCTTATTGATTTTTGGTGGTTCGATGTTGCTACACTACATCCAGACGGGAGACGTCTACATCGGACACCTCGTCGTTTCCATCCTTGCATGCGTCTTTTTGCTTTTTAGACTAACTAGATCCTCACACGAACAGGCATGAAGCGCACTTGCTTCATGCCTGTTTTTTCGTCATTGAACATTAACCAATGCTTGTATCTCTCGCTCAAGATCGCCTTTGAGTCGTTCGCTTTGAAGATCATCCTTCAATCGAATGACATCCTCCAGCCGTTCCTGACCAATCCCTCGTTGCATCGCCAGTACGAGAGTCTGTAACATCATCGCTTGGTCGAATCCACTCGCAGCAAGCCACGCATCTTGCATCTCCCATATCTTATCGACGCTCTGCTGAAGCGTCTGATTCGGTAATTCGATGCCGTTCACAAGGAGATGGACTTCGAGTTGTCCGATGTAATGCTTCGCGTCATCGATCGCCACAGTGACGAGTTTTTCCCACGCCATCTGCATGCCGTCCGTATCGTTTTCAAAAATCGCAATGAGTCCTTTCGTCAAATCGACTTCGATTCGTCCGACGGCAGTCGTTTCACTAAATGCAAGAAATTGCTCCAGTCGATCAAACTCTTGCTGTGATTGTTCGATTTCACCTTCTAGATATAAAAACAATCCGAGGAAACGTTGAAACGAAATGACATGATAATAGACATCTTGCTCCCGCATATACTGAACCCCTTCACGCAATAAGGCGATCGCTTCTGTATAGTGATCATCGAACAAACTTGCTCGAAGTGCACGTAAGATTTGGAAATTTAAATAGGTTTTTGGCGCCAGTGGAATCTCGCGTGGTACATCCATTGCTTCGATCAGCTCATACGCTTCCTTTGTCCGTTTGAGATTGAATAAAAAATAGACTTTCGAGATCTGAACGAGCAACTGCTCATCTTGACGACCGAGCTGTCGAAAAATCCGCTCTGCTTTCTCATAATATATCAAACCAAGCTCCGGGTCAGACGCTCGGAGGGCATCGCCGTATTTATGATAGACCTGCCCTTGCCAATAGGAAGTCGTTTCCGGAACCAAGTAAGGTTCTAGAAGTTCCTGAATTTTTTCGTCTGAAAAATATGGGGTATGCCGCGAACGGATTGTTTCGATGAGTTCCCGCATCTGAACATCTCGCGGATCGAGCATTAATTCTTCGACTGTCACCTGTAATCGCCTAGCAATCGCCTGTAATGCGGGCACAGACGGTGTCGCTTTGCCGTTCTCGACCATACTGAGCATTGACTTCGTGATGATGCCGGTCGCAACATCCGTTTGCGTCATTTTTTTCTGTTTTCGGATCTGTTTGATACGTTCCCCTAACACACTAGTCACTCCTTTTATCATAAAAGTTAAATTATATTGAACTTTATCTTTACATTTTTCTTCCACTCCTTTATTCTACACTAAAGTTCAATAAAATTTAACTCTGAAGGAGTGAACAGGATGTCATTTAATTTAAAGCGTGTCTTATTCGGAAAGTTTTGTTCATTATTCGCAGCTAGTCTCTTTACGTTTGTCGCCGGACTGACCGTCTTACGGGAAACGTCGTCTGGTTTTCAGTTTGCGCTCGTCCTGCTTGCAGGATCAGTGCCACGGATTTTGCTCTCACCGGTTGCTGGTGTCCTCGCTGATCGTTGGAACCGGAAACGAATCATCGTCATGACCGAAAGCTTAAGTGCACTCGTCTTGTTTGGACTTTTGCTCTATTCGTTACAAGCCCCTCTACATACCGTTCATTACATCATCGCTAGTGTCCTTTTGACGAGCCTGTCGACGTTCCTGTCCGTTACCTTATCAAGCTCGTTACCGCGACTCGTACAAGAAGAGGAGTTACAACGCGGGAACGCACTCTTCTCGACGATTCAATCGACCTCAACGATCACTGCTCCACTCGTTGCGGGATTGCTCATCGCTGCTGTCTCGATCACGCAATTCTTGATCTTACCGTTTCTCTTGTTTGCTTCTGCTGCCTGGTGGAATAGCCGCCTCCGCTTTCTTGCAGTGGATACCTCTCCTCTGGTTACTACCGATACTCCGTCTTTCATCTCGGAGTTTAAAGAAGGCTACCGCTATCTGTTCCGTCAACCAGTATTGACGACACTCGTCCTGATGGCGATCGTCCTGAACTTCTTTTTTGTTGCTTTCGAAATCTTGTTACCGATTATTTTGCTCGATCGACTGCAATTCACACCATTTCGGTTTGGACTGGTCGAGTCCGCACTAGGTGCCGGTCTTCTCGTCGCTTCGTTGCTTCTTGCTTTACCTCCCTTTACGGTGAAACGTCCGTTACGGACGATATTCGAGTCGCTCTTTTTAATCGCCTCTTGTTATGCGCTTCCTGCACTTGCTCTACTCGGCTATGTTCCATCTGCTCTACTACTACCTTTTTTCATGATTCTATTATTCATCGACGGCATGCTCGTCTTACGGATGAACATTCCACTTCAGCTCATCGTTCAAAAACAGACCGATCCGGCTTACCTCGGACGTGTCATCGGTGTTCTGGAATCGATCGCAATGGCGATGATGCCGATTGGTACCCTATTGTTTGGTTTACTGAGTGATCATGTATCTATCATCGTGCTACTTGCAGTCGGTACAGTCGGCTTATTCGGTGCAGCATCATTCGGATTCCTCCGACTTCGTAAAGACATCTTATCCGAGAGCATTCCTGTAGCAGACGCAAAAAACACGTCCTCCCTCACTTCGTGAGAAAGGACGTGCGTATCGATCAAACCGTCGCTTTGACGGCATCCATGATTAATTTTAATGATTGTTGTTTTGCTTCCTTGTCAGCGATCATCGAAGCGATCATTACTTCGTCTGTGCCGTAGGAATCAGCGAGCTCTTGCAATTGTTTTGCAACGGATTCCGGATTACCGACGATCATCCGCTTCCGATTTTCAGCAATCCGGAACTGATCTTGGAACGTATACGGATACGCTGCTGCCTCTTCAGGTGTCGGCGTTCCTGTTGACGAGACCCCTTTTTCCAGTAAGAGTAGTGACAGATCCAGGCTTGAAGCTAACCGTTCTGCTTCTTCCGTCGTTTCAGCACACGTCACGAAGATCGAAACGAGCGTTTGTGGTGTCTCATTGAACGACGTCGCCATGAAATTATGACGGTAGTAGTCCATTACTTCCTGACCACCCTGTCCATTGATGAAGTGAGCAAAGGCAAATCCGAATCCGCGTTGTGCGGCGTTCAAGGCACTACCACCACTTGATCCGAGCAACCAGCCTTCTGGTGTCGTATCGACTTCTGGTGTGGCGACGAGTCCCGCGAACCGGTGTCCGGCAGGTGCCCCGTCTTTCAGGTAGTCGACGAGATCATCAAGTTGCTCACCATAATCAGCTCCACCAAACCGTGGCGACGAACCTTCTTGTAACGCACGCGTCGCAAGGGGCATACCACCTGGTGCCCGACCGAGACCGAGATCAATCCGGTTCGGAGCAAGTCCTTCGAGGACACGGAAGTTCTCCGCAACTTTGTAGGCACTGTAATGTGGCAACATGACGCCGCCTGAACCAAGGCGAATCTGTTTTGTCACGGCTGCCATATACGCGATCAAGACTTCCGGACTCGAACCGGCTAGTGTTTTTGCAAAGTGGTGCTCGGATACCCACAGGCGATGATAACCGAGTTCGTCCGCGATTTTTGCGAGCTCGACCGTTTCGTGTAAGGCATCAGATGGGGATTGTCCTTTAGAGACCGGGGATTGGTCTAAAATACTAAGTTTCATATATGTCTCTCCTTTTTCTTTCGAATGCGTACTTACACTGTACGCCTCCTCGTTGTACCGTGCAACGAAACTGCTTCTTTCTGTCATGGGGACGTTTTTATTTTAAAATTCAGGGAACAATCCTTACGTGAGCATAAAAATCTAACGAATGAGGTGGAGCTACATGTCAACGCATACTACGAATCAAGAAGCAGTCGAAACGGTCAAGAAACTGATCGATAAAATCGAGACAGCGATGCTGACGACGATTGCAGCAGAAGGACTCGTATCGCGTCCGATGCAGACACAGGATATCGAATTTGATGGCGACCTCTGGTTCCTCACTTCAAAAGAAACGGACAAGTATCAAGAATTACTTAAGAATCCGAGTGTTAACGTCGCGTACGTCGACAAATCATACGTCTCGATTCGTGGGACAGCAGAACTCGTCGAAGACATCGAACGAAAAAAAGAGCTCTGGAGCCCACGTTACGAAGCATATCTTGGAACGACATACGAAGATCCGAAAGTCGTCTTGATCAAGGTCAACACGGAAGCTGCTGAGTACTGGGAAACAGGAAACACGACAAAGTCCGTCAAACAAGTCTTGAAGAAAGTCGTCGGCAAAGACGATGAGAACGAAATCAATAAAACAGTCGACTTGTCTTGACGAGTTAAACCCGCGCAGCTTGCGTGGGTTTTTTCATGTGAAGATAGTCGTTTTTCTCAAAATGATGTAACATAATAAAATGAACTAATACGTAACTTAACTAAAAGGAGTACAATCATGGGAGAATTTTTTACGTTATTACGCCGGGGTAACCGGTCTGCGTTGACGGCAGGCATCGTCAACTCTATCATCGCCATCATCAAGGCAATTGCCTACGTCCTGACGGGAAATGTCGCGATGTTCGCCGAAATGATGCATACGCTCGGGGATGCTGCCAATCAATTTTTCGTCTTCATCGGTTCTGCCCTCAGTAAAAAAGCACCAACGAAACGGTTCCCGAATGGCTTTGGTCGTCTCGTCAATCTCGTCTTGTTAGGCGCAATCCTCTTTGTCGGCATCATGGCCTACGAAACGATTCATGAAGGGATTGCCCACATCATCGAACCTACAGAATCGACAGGCTTCTGGATCACGTTATCCGTTTTATTCGCAGGGGTCGTCTTAGAAAGTGGTGTGTTCTTTAAAGCAATGCAGGAAATCGCGCATGATGCGAAACTGGACTCAAAAGGACCACGCCTTATCCTCGACAGCTTCCGGTCACTGAAGCAAGCAAAACCAGCGACACGCCTTGTGTTCCTTGAAGACTTAGTCGCAACGGCTGGCGGAATCGTCGCGATGATCGCCGTCATCATCTCACATGTGACACCGTTTCATCAGGCAGAAGGAATTGCTTCGATCCTGATCGGGCTGATGATGTTTTACGTCGTCGGAAACGTCTTCCTGCAAAACGCAGCTGGTGCACTTGGTGAAGCCGATGAGACGATGGCAGCACGTCTCGGCGGACTGATCATGAAAGACCCAGACGTCAAAGACATTAGTAAACTGGAAGTTATTAAAGAAGGCGATCATTTCCATGTCGAAGTTGAAATCGAAGTTGATCCGACGTTGACGATCGCTCAAGCAGACGACATCAAGGACCGCCTTGAACTGCAGATCCGTTTGCAACAAGGCATCATCGATGTGACGATCGGCTTTGACGAAGACGATAAGATTCAACAGTATGTCGTTGCTTCTGACGAGTCATGACACCGTTCACGCAAGATGTCCTGACCATCATCCGTTCAATCCCTGCTGGTCGGGTCATGACGTACGGGCAAGTCGCTCGACTCGCCGGTCATCCGCGTAGCGCACGACAAGTGGCGCGGATTCTTCACAGCATGAGTACGACGGAACGTCTACCGTGGCACCGCGTCCTTGCTGCTGGCGGAAAACTATCGCTCGAAGGCGATGAACAACGGCTAGCACTTGAAGCAGAAGGTGTCGAGTTCCTTACAATCCGTCAACTCGATTTATCGCGTTATCAAGTAAGAAGTGAATAGATGAAAAATAGAGGGATGACCGGTGTATGTACCAGTCATCCCTCTTTTTGTTGTTTTGAATCAAGCTTTTGACATACTCGAAGCCGCAGCAATTTGTCGACGTACTTCTGCTTCAAGCTGTGGTTCCGGTGGTTGCCAGCCTTCTGGTTTCATGACCTTTTGGTCAGATTCCCGGAAGATTGGTTTTCCGTCCGGTCCAAGCTTCGCCATATTGGCACGTTGAACGATCTCAAACAATGGAGCCGGATCAAGTCCGATCTCAACAAAGCTTCCCATGATGAAGTAGAGCGCATCCGTCAAGGCATCCCCTTGTCCAACGAGGCGTTCGACATCTGTTTCGGGTTGTTTCATCTGGAGCGATTTTTCGACCGCTGTATCAAGCCCTGACTTGAAACGTTCGATCGCCTCGAGGAACTCTGCTTCACTTGTCGCCGTTTGATGCAAGAACTCAACGACCGCTTCTTCCGCCGTCCAGGTCGAGCGTTTAATCCCACGATCAACCGTCATTGGTGTTGGCGTCGTTGCACCAGGGTGTGAAAACACACGGTGGAATTCCTTTACGTCTTGATAATAGTTTGTCATAACCGATCATCCCCTTTTACCGAATGTCTCCATTCTAACAGGTTCAGAACCGGAGTTCGACTCATTGATGAACGACGTCGAGTAAAGCCATCCCACGCGTGATCAATTCATCTCGCTGTGCGGACGTCGCTTTTAAGCGCTCGAGATCTGCAATCAGACGTGGTTGATCGACTTCATCCGCTAACTCAAGTAATTCGAGGCGGAGTAACCAAGCGTCCGGTAACTGGACGAGTGTCTGGTCGATCAGTTGCGGCAACCGTTCCCGACCAGCACGTCCTTCGCGAATCTCACGAACGACTTCGAAGATTGGATCAGCCGCTGTCAACGGACGTTCGATTCGTTCGAACTCGACCGTTTCCGGAATCGGCTTCAGTGCTTCAACTTCCGTTCCCGGGAATGCTGACGTGATGTCACCGACGATCAATTCCATCCGGTCCATCGTCATCGTTTTCCCGTCGTTCGAGAGCGTTGCTGCTTCTAAGACGACGAGTGCCCGGTGACCATTGACGTTTTGAATTGCTGTGATGTCACCTGTGACGTGAACATTTCCTTCCGCCCAGTCGAGACGTTCACCGACTTTGACTTGCATCAATACTTCGTTCAATTCCTTGCCGTGAAGGAGTGTAAAGCCTTCCGGATGATCTGCAAGTCCTTGACCTGTCAACACTTCATCGTTTGCAGCCAACGCTGTCGGTCCAGTCAGTTTGACGATATGCAGCGAATCGTGAATTTCTTGCGTTTCAGGAACACCGACGAGTGAGAGACCGCTGTCGAAAACGAGCGTCGACAGGTTGCCTGATTCAACGGCTTTCGTCAGTCCGTGGATGCCACCGCGAATGTAGGACATCGATTGAGCGAATTCTTCAAGTGCGTCGCGGAGTTGTTCAAACGATTCACAGACGAAGAGTTCTTTTTGCATGCTCGTCACGTCATGTTTCGTCGCAAGTGCTTTTTCAAGCGAGAATGGATGTTTAACGACCGCGTCCGTCAAACAATGGCGACTTTCACCGACTGATGATAGAAGACCTGCCCCGTAGATTTGTGGGTTGTCGATATCACCGATCAAACCGAATTCAACCGTCCACCAGAACAGACGTGAGATTTCGTTCGCTTCCGAAATCCCTTTGACGTGTGTCCGTGTCTCTGCAAGCTCAATTTCAGCTTGTTCGATATCGGCTGACGTCGAGAATGGACTCTCTTTGACGATCGTCAATTTCTTTAGTGCCTTGAATACGTCATGCTCGGCTTTATGATTAAAGGCATGTGCCCCGATCTCACCGAAGCGACGAACGAATTCCGCGTAGACCGGATTCATCAAGATCGGTGCATGCCCCGCTGCTTCGTGCAGAATATCCGGTGCTGGTGTATAGAGAATGTTATCGACCTTCCGGATGTCGGTTGCAATCGGTAATAAACCATGTCCTTGGAAATCGAAGAAGGCGACGCCAGGAATGAGACCATCGACAGCGACTGTTCCCCAGCCTCCACGGCTTAGGTTCGCTGTCATCTCACGTACATCTGGAATCCGTTCCGGGCTGATGCCCGATGCAGCAAGCCCTTCGAGGTATGCTGGATGTGCTGTATCTTGTAACGTATTTAAATTCAGTCGCATGACGTATCTCCAAACGGCATGATCTGTTGGCGTGTAGTCTTCGTAGTGCTGTGGTGCGACATGTGGACGTAAGTGACTTGGAATGATTGGTGTAGACATATGAGTTCCCCCTTGAATGAATGTAAGATAACAAAAAAGCCCCTGCCGAACGTATCGTTCGACAGGGGCGACGAAAGCCGCGGTACCACCCTGATTACCCAGTCATCAACTGAGTCACTCATGATTGGGATAACGGTTTGCTCCGCTCGCTTACGCAAGAAGCTCAGAAACTGTAATTCAACACCATCTGTGTACACGTTCGCAGCGCCACGTGCTCTCTGAAACAGGGAGATGGTCTTTACTTCGGTTTCATCATCGCTTAATCTTTCGTTCTGTTATGCTGTTATACTGTTATGCTTTTAGCAAGTAAAGTATCGTTAAGGAGGACTATACGCTTACTTTTTACTTTCGTCAATGGCTTTTTTACGTTTAAATCGATTAAATGTTTTATCACGGACTGATTTTTGTTCGATCGTCAATGATGTGATATGGCGACGAAGCCCACCATTGAGGCGTTTTTCAAAGGATTCGAGTTCTTGTATCCACTCATTCATCGAGACGACGATCGGTAAAATTTCCATGATGACTTCTTCCTCGAGTTCATCACGGTCGAGAAAAGAGTGCTTGACGAAGGCAATGTTCTCTTTGACGAGATCCTCCATTGCAAGCGGCTCTTCCGTCAACAGGAGATCGTATGTCAGCAAGACTTTCTCTTGTCGCTGGGCGATATGCATCAAATGATAGAACAGTTCACTTCGAAGATCGTCTGCAATCGAATCAAGTGCCTTCTCTCGTTCTCTGAAGCGCTCTGCCGTCGCGACACCACGTTCGAGGCACGATTGCATATGTTTGAGGATCAGCAGGTTTCGTAGAAGCGAGGCATGCTTCTGACGCGTTCCTCGAATTTCTTCCTTGTGTAGGTTGAACAGGTTTTGTGTCTCAAGGAGCGAACGTCCCATCTTATCGATTGCTGCCCGATATGGGGTGACCTTGCCTTCAAAGGCAATTGCTCGCGTGACGACGAGTAGTTTCTCAAAGAGTTTCGTCGCTTTCTGGTAATAGACATTGCCGTAACGTGGCGGGAAAATCAACGCATTGATGCCGAGTGCACAACCGATCCCGAGCATGACGAGCAAGTAGCGGATCAAAACGACTTGCCAAAGTGGTTCGGTCGCAGTCGCGACACTTTCGAGAATGACGATGATCATCAATACGACGTGTGGAATCGTACGCCCGAAACCAAAAGCTAGCAAAATCGAAATTGCTGCCATGATGACAATCCCAATCGCAAGCGGATTCGCCGGGTTATCGCCTAAAATCCAAAGTGCGAGTAACGTCAAAAAGGCACCAATCAAGTTGGCCTCTGCTTCCTCGAGAAATTGTTTCCATGTCTGATAGACCGAAGGCAGGAGTGTCGTCGCTGCCGAGATCGCAGGCAGGATTGGGCTGAGGTTGAACAGGTTACTGATCAACAGCGCCAAGATGACCGCAAGACCTGTCTTAATGGTCCGTGGTCCGATTTGTAAGGATTGTCCACCCATGTCCATCCCTCCTTCTTATTCAGTATGCCCTCTATTCTTCACCGTTAGCCGTCAAAATTCAACAAAAAATCCCCTCCGCTTAAAAACGGAGAGGAGATTTAGGTGAATTATGATGCTTTCGTACCTGTTCCTTCTGTCATTTCCGCTTTCGCGACCGATTGGTCAACAAGCGGTTTTTTGAGGAAGGATAGGATTGCCGCACCGACGAGTGAACCGATGAGGATCGCACCCGCGTAACCGACGATTGCCATGACCGTACCTGATGGACCATCAAGTAACGGGAAGACGAAGATACCGCCGTGTGGTGCAGGGAGCAAGACGCCGAAGACGATCGTCAACGCACCAGCGATCGCTGAACCGATGACGCTTGACGGAATGACGCGCAGTGGATCGGCTGCAGCGAATGGAATCGCACCTTCAGTGACGAACGATGCGCCCATTGCGTAAGCAGCGATACCTGCTTCACGTTCTTGCGGCGTGAATTTCTTACGTGCGAACAATGTGGATGAGAAGGCAACGATGAGTGGTGGAACCATACCACCTGCCATGACAGCTGCCATGACTTCCGTGTTACCTGCTGTAAGAGCAGCTGTACCGAAAACGTATGCTGTTTTGTTGATTGGACCACCCATGTCGATTGCCATCATCGCTGCGACGAGCATACCGAGGAGGATTGCGTTTCCACCACTGAGTCCGTTCAATGAATCTGTGAGCCATGTCATGAACTTCGCAATCGGCTCATTGATGACGAGCAACATGATCATTCCTGTGATGAATGAACCAAACAGAGGATAGAGCAAGACTGGTTTGATTCCTTCAAGTGCTGCTGGAAGACCTTTGAATACTTTAACAAGCAAGAGTACGACGTACCCGGCAAGGAAACCGGCAATCAATCCGCCGAGGAAACCAGCGTTACCGTTGCTTGCAAGGAAACCAGCGATTAGACCAGGAGCAAGACCTGGTTTATCAGCGATCGACATCGCGATAAATCCAGCGAGGATCGGAATCAAGAGACCGAACGCGGCTTTCCCGATCGTCATCAATTGCGCAGCGAATTCATTGTACGATGGATCTTTTGGGTTCGCAGAGTTGATACCCCAGAAGAAGCTGATTGCGATCAAGAGACCACCTGCAACGACGAGTGGTAACATCGCGGATACCCCACTCATCAAATGTTTGTAGAATCCGCCACGAGCTGGTTTTGAGCTTTCGCTTGAACCGCTCGCTTTGTAGACAGGTGCATCCTGTTTGACGGCACGGTTGATCAATTCTTGTGGTTTCCGAATTCCTTGTGCAACTGGTACTTCAACGACGTGTTTACCGTTAAAACGATCCATCTCAACTGCTTTATCCGCTGCGACGATGATGGCTGTCGCATCGTTGATATCTTGTTGTGTCAAACCGTTCTTGACGCCTGTCGATCCGTTCGTCTCGACTTTGATACGGACACCCATCTCTTCCGCTTTTTGACGAAGGGCATCAGCTGCCATATACGTGTGTGCGATTCCTGTCGGACAAGCTGTGACGGCAAGGATATATGGTGCGTCTTGATCGACGTTGTCGCTTGAGACGTCAACTGGACCTTCTTCTTCGCGTTCCTTCGCTTCGATTGCTGCGATGACTTCGTCTTTCGTTTTAGCCGCAAGGATCGTATCGCGGAAGTTCATATCCATTAAATAAACGGATAGTTTCGAGAGTGTTTCAAGGTGTGCATTATCTGCGTTCTCACCCGCCGCAATCATGAAGAACAACCGACTTGGTTGACCGTCGAGTGCTTCGTAGTCAACGCCTGCCGAACGCCCGAAAGCGATTGCTGGTGTTTTGACCGCTGCTGTTTTTGCGTGTGGGATGGCAATACCTTCTCCTAAACCTGTCGTACTTTGCGCTTCCCGTGCGAGAATTGCTTCTTTATATGCCGAGCGATCGTTTAGTTTTCCTGCCCGATCGAGGACGTTGACGAGTTCATCGATGACAGCGGCTTTAGATGACGCTTGTAAATCAAGTTGAATCGTATCACGTGTCAAGAGATCAGTAATTTTCATGAGTAGTCACACTCCTTTTAGGATTGAATGAGTTCAACGACGTTGACGTCTACGAGGAGACGATCGATATCTTCTTTCGTACAAAGACCGAAGGAATAAGCAGACGCGCTGCCAGTCGTTACCGCATAGCGGAACGCTTCTTCTGGTGATTTGCCGAGCGCGTGGCTGGCGACGAATCCAGCGACGAGTGAATCTCCGGCACCGACGGAATTGACGAGCTTTCCTGCCGGTGTGTTTGCCGTGTAGGCACCTTGACGATTGACGAGCAGTGCTCCGTCTCCTGCAAATGAGATGACGACATTCTCGGCACCACGCTCGACGAGCTGTTGCGCGTATGGAACGGCCATCTCCTTCGAAGTAATCTCGACGTCGAAAATTTCACCGAGTTCATGGTGATTCGGCTTGATTAAAAATGGACCGAGCGGTAAGACTTCAAGCATCGCTTCCTTCGTCGTATCGACGGCGAAGCGGACGTTCCGTTCATTCAAGATCGTCGCGATATGACGATAGAGATCATGCGGTAGACTGCTTGGGATACTGCCTGCGAAGACGACGATGTCACCGGCTTGCATCGTCTTGAATCGGGATAATAAATGCTCCAGCTCTTCCGGTTGAATCTTCGGTCCCGCTGCATTCAGCTCAGATTCTTGATCGGCACGAATCTTTACGTTGATCCGCGTCTCATCTTGAATCGGTGTGAAGTCCGTTAACACGCCTCTTTTCTCGAGTTCCGTCCGGATGAATTGTCCAGTACTTCCTCCAAGGAATCCGAGTGCTTGTGTTTCTACCTCATAGTTTTTTAGGACGAGAGAGACGTTGATTCCTTTCCCTCCGGCCACTTTTTCCGCCTGTTCGACACGATTGACTTGTCCTGCCTCAAATACCGGTAACGTGACATAATAGTCGATTGATGGGTTGAGTGTCAGTGTATAAATCATTTCGCGTTCACCACCTCTGTGTATTGACTGTATTTCGCTGCTTGCTCACTGGATGTCGTCGTGATGATCGTCGCCGCTTGCAAGGACGCCACCCGACTGAAGCTGATCGCATCCAGCTTCGTCTCATCGACGAGTACATACGATTGTTTTGCTAATTCGATCGCTGTCTTCTTTACGAGTGCCTCTTCCGGATCTGGTGTCGTGAAGCCTTGTGCCGGATGAACACCGTTCATCCCAAGGAACGCGACATCAAAATGGTAAATCAACATTCCTTCACGTGCGTTGTAACCGACGAGTGCCTGCGTTGAATGCTTGAGTTGCCCTCCGACGACGAACGTCGGGATACGGTGATAGAGTAACGTGTTCGCTAGAGGAAGACTGTTCGTTACGACCGTAATCGCCTTCTCTTCGAGATACGGAACGATGGCAAGCGTCGTCGTTCCGGCATCGAGATAGACATACATACCGTCTTCAATCAGGTCGGCAGCCGCTCGCGCGATCCGTTCCTTCTCTTCGACATGCTGATCACTCTTCTCGAAGTAACTCAGTTCTTCAATTTGCAAATGGTTTGCTGTTGCTCCCCCGTGCACTCGACGCAGGTGACCTGCTGTCTCGAGTTGTGATAAATCCCGACGAATCGTGGATTCACTCGCACCGGTTTGTTCGACGATCTTTTGCATCTTGACGACTTCTTCTCGGGCTAAAAGCTCAAGGATGAGTTGATGGCGTTTTTTGGTTAACATAAGGTTTCCCTCCGCATCTTTAATATAAAGCGTTTACATATAAAAATCAATCAAAAACGTTCAAAATTTATATAAATTCTTTATAAAACGTTCAAAATACGACTTTTTTCGACATGAAACCGTTCTTATAGTTTCATTATACATCAAAAACGGTCATTTTATGACTGTTTTATTTTTTGAAATCAATCATTTTTTAAATTTTTGACGATTTTCACAAAATAAAAAACCACTTTCCAAAGTAATTTGGAAAGCGGTGAATGCAATTCAATCAATTCGGTCATCTTCGTTCACTGGACTTCATTTTGTAAACGACCGATTCCTTCAATCGATACTTCGACGACATCCCCTGTCTGAAGGTAGACCGGTGGTTTCATACCATGTCCGACACCAGCTGGAGTTCCTGTCGCGATGACATCTCCGGCTTCAAGTGTCATCCCACGTGACACTTCCACTAAAATCGTTACGACGTCACGCAACATTAAGGCGGTTGATCCTGACTGTCGGAGTTGCCCGTTCACACGTGTCTCGACGAGGACGTCACTTGGATCAAAGCTATCCGCTGAGACGATGACCGGTCCAAACGGACAGAACCCATCGAGTGATTTACCACGGAAGAACTGGACGTGTTCTTTTTGTAAATCCCGTGCCGTCACGTCATTGACAATACTGTAGCCAAACACATGATCAAGCGCATTTTCTGGTGTCAGATCACGCCCCGTCTTGCCGATGATGATGGCGAGTTCTCCTTCATAATCCAGTTGCTTCGTCAAATCCGCATGCCGTTCGATTGGTTCGAACGGACCGACGATCGACGTCGGTGCTTTCGTGAACAAGTNNCACGAATTTCCCTGCTCCCGCCGTATCCATCTCTTTGATATGATCAGCATAGTTCTTGCCGACGCAAATGACATTTCGTGCTGGTACATACGGTGCGAGTTGTCGCATATCCCCTTTAAGTAGTGGTGCGATATCTAAATCAAGATCAACATCAAACTCACGTGAAATCACTTCAAGCAATGAATCGGTGTAGACTTGCCCTGTTACATCATATGTAGTGCCCTGTTGTTCAACCCCGATGCCTACTTTTCCGTCTTGCTCAAATCGAAACCATTTCATCTTAACTGCCCCCTTTATTTTTAGTATAGCGAAACGGATCAATGGACGCACTTTTCATCGTTAAGTCAGAACTTAAAAAAAGCAGCCGGCATGCCACCGGCTACTTTTCTCCATCTCTACCTTATTATTTAACCTTTAGGCAATCCGTTGAGCAAGCCGATCAATCAAAGCTTGGGATTCTTCATTTAATCCTACCAATTCAACTTTTTTGCCAAGTCGTTCATATTTCAAGACGACGTTCTCGATCGCTTCGATGGCTGAATCATCAAATAAGTGACACGCTGAGAAATCGAGCGTGATGATCGATGATAGATCAGCATCGAGCTGGAACTGTTCCGCAAATGCAGTCGTCGACGCAAAGAATAACGGTCCACGGATCGTATAACGGACTCGTTCTGTTTGCTCCTCACGCTCGACTTGGATGCGAGAAATTTTTGACGCGAATAATAACGCTGCAAGCAAAATCCCGACAAGGACACCCATCGATAAGTCATGCGTCAATACCGTCACGAACACGGTCGCGAGCATGACCGCGGAATCACTTTTCGGTGACGTCTTGAGCATCTTGAATGAGCCCCAATCAAACGTCGCATACGAGACGAAAAACATGACACCGACAAGTGCTCCCATTGGAATCGTCATCAATAGATCGTTCATCGTAAACATCAATAGCATCAGGAATACACCCGCTGTCAACGTCGACAAGCGACCGCGTCCACCGGATGTGACATTGATGACTGATTGCCCGATCATCGCACAACCTGGCATTCCACCGAACATACCGGCGATAATGTTCGCAATCCCTTGTCCGCGCGATTCCATCGCTTTGTTCGACGTCGTATCCGTCATTTCATCAACGATTCGTGCTGTCAGTAACGATTCGATCAAACCAACGAATGCGAGTGACAAGGCATATGGGAAGATGATTTGAAGCGTCTCGAGTGAGAACGGGACATCTGGCAAGAAGAAGCTTGGTAACGCCGCTTCGATTTGTCCCATATCCCCGATGACACGGGTATCAAGCGAAAAGACGACTGTTAATACCGTCATGATCGTGATCGCAACAAGTGGCGCCGGAATCGCTTTCGTGACCCGTGGAAATAACAAGATGATGGCGAGTGACGCGGCGACCATCGCATACATAATCCAGTTTTGCCCTTCGAACTGTGGCAATTGCGCCGAGAAAATCAGAATGGCGAGCGCATTGACGAATCCGACCATGACAGCTCGAGGAATGAATCGTAATAACTTGGCAATTCCTAAAAAGCCGAACGCGATTTGTAGAATTCCGGCAAGTATACCGGCAGCTAGTAGATAATCAACACCGTGATCTTTGACGAGCTGAACGACGACGAGTGCCATCGCGCCAGTCGCAGCCGAAATCATTCCAGGGCGACCACCAGCAATCGAGATGACAATTGCAATGATAACGGAAGCGTATAGCCCAACCATCGGGTTGACACCAGCGATCAGCGAAAACGCGATTGCTTCCGGGACGAGTGCTAAGGCAACGACGATTCCGGACAACAAATCCGCTTTTGGTTGCAAGAACCACTCTTTTTTCCATTGAGTAAACATATGATGATTGAGACCCCTTTTCTAACATGAATGATCTCAGTGTAATGGGGTTAGTTCCAAAAAGCAACCTTTTTAGGAAGTTTTGGTCCGAATGCGGGCAATCTCATCGACCATCGTTTTATAAGTCGCCATGATTTCCTGGCCTGCAAAGACCGGATCTTCATCCATCGTCTCGAGTGCCCGGCGCAGGAGATGGATTTTCGGTTTCTTACGTTCGAGCAATTCCTCATAGATGAAATCGAGAACTTCTTCATGTGCTTCCTTCGATTCTTCGGAAATCGAAGACAAGGTGATCAAACGCTTCATATGTGCGCTCGTCTTTTCGAATAAATCCTTCCGGATGACGACTTCATCTTGTGGACGATCGAGCCAGACCGATAGGAATCGTGGCGGAATCAATTGTTCCTCCGTCCGACTGACGTCTTCGACGAGATGCGTCAACCGATTGAACACATAGCGGACGACCCGTTCCGGTTGAGTGTTCGGCTCAGATTGACGGAAGAAGTACATTGCATATTGCAACATCCCCGTGTAAATGACTGCTAAATCTAGAAGATACGGTTCCTTCGTCTGACCGAATAAATCACGTAACCGATCGAACGTCCACTCGATCTCAAGAAGTCGATTGTTTTCCATGAACGTCTTGAGTTCTTTTTCGTTCGAAGCAATCGCCTCTTCGAACAATGTATATAGTTTATATTTTTGCATCAATTCCAAATAACAGTTTCCTTGTTGAATGAACGTCTCGTAATCCGAGACATCCCGTCCGACGAGAATTTCCTTACGCGCGATCCGCATTTTTTCAAAGACGGTATTAAAGACATCAATGAATAATTCGTTTTTAGAGGAGAAGTAATTATAGAACGTCCCTTTAGAAACGTTACTGTGTTCGAGAATATCCTGAATGGATGTCGATTGATAACCCTTTTCGACGAATAGTTGATAGGCAGCATCTAATAATTGTTTCTTTTTTGGATTCATGGTCTTGTCCTTTTCTGTTCATAATTGGTTCGACAACCACTTACTTTAGTGTATGAAGCAAATAATTTGAACTCATTCGACTTCTGCTGGTAAGATAGCCAAGTCAGTCATAGAATTCAAGTCTAACATTTTAGACTCGTAGTACAAAAGGAGCATAACGAAATGCAATCAAGCAAGCAATCATCACGACTTTATTTAATTTTAGCTGTCCTCATGGCAGGTGCGTTCGTTGCGGTCCTAAACTCGACGTTACTCAACATCGCCTTACCGTCGATCATGAAATCGTTCGGTATTCAGGCAAGCACCGCCCAGTGGTTGACGACGGGATATATGCTCGTCAATGGAATCATGATTCCGACGTCAGCATTCCTCGTCCAAAAGTTCTCAACGCGCCAACTGTTCTTGACGGCGATGACATTGTTCTCACTCGGAACGATTATCGCCGGACAAGCACACATCTTCCCGCTTTTACTCGGTGCGCGCATG
This sequence comes from Exiguobacterium sp. UBA6282, assembly GCF_002440475.1. Classification (NCBI taxonomy): domain Bacteria; kingdom Bacillati; phylum Bacillota; class Bacilli; order Caryophanales; genus Exiguobacterium; species Exiguobacterium sp. UBA6282. The sequence goes on from NZ_DJUM01000008.1 coordinate 120,592, forward strand.
ATGCAGGCGTCGGGTTCCGCGATCATGATGCCACTGTTAATGAACGTTCTCTTGACCGGTTTCCCAATCGAAAAGCGTGGGCAAGCGATGGGAATCTTCGGACTCGTCATCACCTTTGCTCCAGCAATCGGACCGACATTGTCCGGGTGGATTCTTGAACATTATGAGTGGCGGATGTTGTTCCATCTCGTCACACCGATCGCATTGCTCGTACTCTTCACGGGTGCCTTCTTATTGAAGAAAGAGACGGTTCAAAGTTCACTTAAGCTCGATTTGTTCTCACTCGTCCTTTCAAGCTTCGGCTTCGGTGGTTTGTTGTATGGATTTAGTTCCGCCGGTTCTGCCGGATGGGGATCTTGGACGGTCATCGGATCATTGATCATCGGTGTAATCAGTTTGACTTCCTTCATTATACGTCAATTCATGCTCGAAGAACCGATGCTTGAGTTCGGTATTTTCCGGTATCCGATGTTCGCTTTATCGCAAGGGATTTCAATGGTCTTGAACATGTCAATGTTCTCCGCGATGATCTTGATGCCGATCTACATCCAGACGATTCGTGGCATCTCACCATTTCACTCTGGTCTCTTGATGTTACCGGGTGCGATCGTCATGGCGATCATGTCACCAATCACAGGTCGTCTCTTCGACCGATTTGGTGCTCGCATCCTTGCCATCATCGGCTTATCACTGACGGTCTTGACGACGTTCTCATTCAGTCAGCTAGCTGCGGATACGTCATACGCGTTCCTCGTCATCATGTATACGTTACGTTTCCTTGGAATCTCGATGGTCATGATGCCGGTCATGACGAACGGATTGAATCATATTCCACAACATTTGACACCTCACGGTACGGCATTAAACAACACGTTGTCACAAGTATCGGGTGCGATTGGTTCAGGTCTGCTCGTGACGATCATGACATCGCGGACGAAACACCACGTTCCGGAACTCGCTTCACAACCTGAAGCCGCTAATCCGGAATGGTTGCAGATGCAGGCGATGATCGAAGGAATCAATGATACGTTCTTCATCGCGACGTTACTCGCACTTGCTGCTTTGATTTTATCCTTTTTCATCAAAAAACGACGGGCAACGACACTCGCAGTCGTCGAATCCGTCGATCAAGAACAAAAATATGCATGATTTGATTCTCCCCTGTCTAAAAAGATGGGGGAGTTTTTGTCTAATCCAAACGTTTGTTTAAATGCTGTCGATCATACATTCGTTGATTCGTACTCCCCCGAAAGCTTGTCGTTCGGTCAAGTTTCGATAGGATGAACGGACCATCAATCAATCCATCTAGTCGGCGTAACAAGGGGTGCCATTCTCGGTGCTTGATGATCTCTTCCAACACATAGCCCGTATACAAGATCACTTCATAGTCTGGTCCGAGTCGTTCTAGTAGCCGATAGAGCGCTATTGCTTGTAACAACGGTTCCCCACCGGATAGCGTCAGGCGCCGGTGACCGGTTGCTTGAATCCGCGCGACCGTCTCGTCAATTGTCCAAGCTACGCCACCTGCAGGATCCCAGGAGGACGGATTATGACAGCCGGCACAGTGATGCGGACAACCGGCAAGAAATAACACCGTTCGTAAACCGGGACCATCGACGACGGAGTCAGGAAGAAGCGAGAGGACCCGTAACATCGTGTTTCACCCGATTCTGCTCTTCTGCCCGTTTCGCTTCATTCCAGCGGTCCAGCGTACCGACGAGATATCCGGTGATGCGCCGAATGCGTTCGATTGATCCACTCCCGCAAACCGGACATTGATCCTCGATCGTCTGCTCCGTTCGGCAATCAAGACAACGATCGACGGGATGATTGATTGATCCATAACCGATTCCAGCCTCCGCCATTAAACGAACGATGTCTTCGATTGCTTCCGGATTTCCAGCAAGCGCACCATCCGTCTCGACATAGGTGATATGACCGCCATTACATAATGCATGGAACGGGGCTTCGAGTTGAATCTTCTCACGGATCGTCACGGGCGCATCGACAGGAATGTGAAAGGAATTTGTATAATACGGTCGATCTGTCACTCCTTCGATCTCACCAAAGTCACTGACATCGCGACGTGTGAACTTACCGGATAATCCTTCGGCCGGAGTTGCGAGTAAACTAAAGTTCAACCCTGTCTGTTCGCCAAAATTGTCGACTACCGTCCGCATCGCTTGAATCAATGCAAGACCAATCCGGTGTGCTAGTTCGGAATAACCATGATGACTCCCCGTCAGAACGGACAAACATTCAGCAAGTCCGATGAAGCCGACCGCTAACGTCCCGTGTTTGAGGACCGGACCTACCTGATCCGTATTTCTTAGCGTCTCACCGTCTTTCCAGACGTGTTGATATAAAAATGGAAACTCGTCAGCCGTTCGACTTGCCTGGAACTCATACCGTGCGATGAGTTGCCGGCATGCAAGTCTTGTCGTATCTTGGACGACTTCGAACATTTGATCGACGGTTTGACTCTGGAGTGCCAAACGGACGAGATTGATGCTCGTGAAGGATAAATTACCACGACCTGTGACGGACGGTATGTCTCCACGATCCTCGAATACACGGGTCCGGCATCCCATATACGCGACTTCCGCTTTTCCCGGTTGCTCCTGGTGATTAAATGGTGCATCGAGAAATGCAAAGTTGGGAAACAATCGCTTTCCTGTTACCCGTGTAGCGAGTTGAAACAAATCATAGTTTGGGTCCATTGGTGACAGATTGATTCCTTGTTTCACTTTATAGATCTGAATTGGAAAAATCGGTGTCTCACCCTTGCCCAGCCCACGCTCCGTCGCTGTTAGCAAGGCACGTTGGAAGAGCCGCCCTGCATACGTCGTATTCGTTCCGTAATTGACGGATAAAAACGGAACCTGTCCACCACCGCGCGAATGCATCGAATTCGTATTATGAATGAATGCTTCACATGCTTGAAACGTTTTTTCATACGTCTCCTGCCATGCATGTCGCTCCCGCTTACGCCGCTTCCAATGCGGAACGAGGTCATTTAGTTTCGTCCATTCCCGTTGATAGGTCTTTTCAACGAACGGTGCTAAATCATCATCAAAGGTTGCGAAGGCTTGTCCGCCATGCTGCATGTTTTGATTCGCCTGGACGATGATTGCCGCAAGGGCAAGGGCAGAACGAATGTCTTGCGCCGGACGGATCGAACCGTGCGTTGTCTGAAATCCGTTTGAGAGTAACTGACCGAGCGGAATTTGGGCACAAGTCGTCGTCCCAGTCACATAATAATCGGCGTCATGAATATACAAAATGTTGTCGTCAAGCGCCTGCAAGACATCCGCTTCGAGATGTCGTCGCATCATCTGCCGTGCTGCTTCCCCAGCAATCCGTTGTAACTTCGCAAGTGGTGTTTTGCCATCAATGTTTGCATTCTCTTGTTCGATCTCTTGCGGTGGTGTGAGTAACGCTTCTAAGCTCTCCATGATTCTTCTTCCTCTCACGCTTTTTTGTAATCACTATAGCGAGAGTACAGAAACGTTAGCAATCCCTGCACAATTTACGATTTTTTCAACTGTTTCAGCCGTTCTGTCATCAATCTGTTCGATTTATCGTTCAAATGTCTGCATCTTACTCGTTTTAGCCAAGCGCATGAATTTGGACGAATCTCACACGTGAAACGACAAAAAAGAAGAGACGCATGATATCGCCTCTTCTTCGTCTCTTCATTCTGCTTCGAGTAACGCGTCCGTCGCACTTGGTAACTTGACCCGAAAAACCGTCCCTTCTCCCAAGATTGATTCGACTTCGATGTTGCCATCATGCGCTCGAACGATTTCCTTACAAATCGATAATCCAAGACCTGTTCCGCCGATTTTTCGGCTGTCTGAGTTATCGACACGATAGAACTTGCTGAATAGATGCGGCATCGAATGACTCGGAATCCCGATTCCGAAATCACGGACGCTTAGTTCAATCTGATTGTGCTGATGGGTCAGCGTCACAACGACATCCCCACCGTCCGGTGAGTATTTGACTGCATTATTCAATAGATTTCCAAGTAGCTGTTTCATACTGTTCGCATCTGCTTCGACCATAAAGTCCTGTTCGTCATTCAAATCAAGCTGCAGACTATGTTGTTCCGTCGCTGCTTGATAAAACTGAATTTGTTCCTTGACGATTTCTTTCAGATCAAAGATTTGTTTATCATACTCTTGCTTTCCTGACTCCATCCGCTGGACGTTCAAGAAGTCGCTGACAAGATTGGTCAATCGTTTCGATTCATCATGAATCGTTTGCAAGTATCGCTTGTTCCGCTCGGGATCCAGATCCCGTTTCAACATCAGCTCCGTAAAGCCATAAATCGAAGAGAGCGGTGTTCGAAGTTCATGCGAAACCGTCGAGACGAGTTCTGATTTGACCCGATCAACCTCTGTCTCAGCCGTGACGTCACGAAAGACGAGGATCGTTCCCTTCGACTGTTCTCCATGCGCGATGGCTTCGGCATAAACTTGAATGAAATATTCACCCTGGTCGATCGACAAAGAGAACATGCCCTCAGGGATCTCTCCCGATAAAACTTCTTCAAAGTACGCTTCAAAAGCTTCTTTCTGGTCCATCTGCTCGAACATCGTCTCTGGTTGGACCTCAAGAAACGTCATTGAGTCATTATCTTCCTCGACCTGTAACGACTGGAAGATATCAAATAATGCCTGATTCCCTAAGATCGTCTTTTCCTCATGTTTGATATAAAGAATCGCTTCCCGAACGGAATTCAACAGTTGCGCCGTCTCTTTTCGTTCGTATTCCATCTGTTCATAGAGTGACATCCGCATCAATGAGATCGCGATTTGTTTCGAGAACGATTCCAGTTCCGCTAGATCCTGTTGGTTGAATGGTGCGTCAAACCTTGCTAGATAGAGACAGGCAATCAATTCTTCTTTTGCCGGATCCATGATCGGAATAACACCTTCATAGACGTGATACGGATACTTGATGAGATCGTCGTTCGCGACCTTTTTTGAGGAATGTGCGGTTTCCTTTGAAATCATGACTCGTTTCAGCAGCAATGATTCTGTTTTTAAGCTCTCCTGCTGATCCTCCGTCATCTCCTTAGGAACGACTTGGGCGATCTCATTATTTTTGATCAGCAACAGGGCACCAAATTCCGTCTTCGTCAATCGGACGATCGTACTGATGACAGAAGAATAATCAAATAAACTCTCTTTTGAGGCAAGTGTTTCGATTAATTCGTTCCGATCTTGTAGATGCAACTCGTTCGTCCGGGTCACTTCCAAAGCGTGCTCAAGTTCGTCCTGCTTTTGCGTCAGTACTTCCTGATTGCGTTTCATTTCTTGATTCTTTGCTGATAGTTCCGCATGTTGTGATGAGATCGACCGTGCCATCTGGTAAAACGATGCCGTCAATTGACCGACTTCATTATGGCTGTCGACATCATGCTCGAGCGAAATAGACTTTCCTTCCGCAAGACGACGACTTTTGACATTCAATTCGCGGAGCTGTGATGTCACACGATGAATCAACGGACGGACGATGAACAATAGACAAAATAAAAAAACCATCAAGTTCAAAAACCAGAACCATTGTGTCTTTTGTAACTGGTCGAGTACCTGTTCTTTCGTCCGACCGTCTGCATTGTCCACGTATAAATAACTGGCAACCGATGTGATGACACTTAGTGCAAAGACACTATAAAAAATTGCCATCAACTGCCTGCCCAATTTCTCAGTCATCCAGTGTTTCATATTCATAAATCCTCCTAGCAATAAGTTGCCCTTCGTTCAAGATTGTTTCCTCCTCATCTATTATCATCTAATGATTCCCGGAAACATCTTTCTTGAATCCTTTATGGTCGGGCAGGCGAGAGTCCGATCCCAGTCACGAGGGCAATCGCATCGACAACTTGTCCTTTTGTCAGATCATCCGTCTCGATCTGTTGACTGAACAATGGATCGGTCAGTTGACGTAAGCGTTGTTCTGCCTGTTGACCACCCCATGAATTCGGATGCTCGAAGCGGCTAATCAACCGACGTTTGACAGTCGTCTCCTTCGCCATCAAGGCGATATGACGGACGTCATGACCGTTCGCTCGTAACGTCCCGATGATTTCCTGAAAGTACGCTGGATTCGTCAATGTCATCGGTACGATGATCCGCGCCTTTTCCGTATCGAGCTGCTCGAGGAGCTGTCGATTGAACGCACGCCACAACGGCTCATCCTGAAAGTCATCTTTGTTTGTCGGCAGCTGTGCTCGTAAAAAATAACCCGTCTCTTCCGGGTCAAAAATGTGCGAGCCGTTCCAACGTTGTTGTAATCCGTTTGCTGCAGTCGTCTTACCAACGCCAAACGTACCGTTAATCCAAATAATCATCTTGTTCTCCTCCACCCTGTTTTTGTTGTACTATACTGCTAAAACAGTCGACAAGTTTCAATCGACGATAAAAAAACACTCTGCTAAAGAACAGAGTGTTCACCCATATAACCATGTGATTAAAACCGGTGCGATGACACTGGCACAGACGGCCGTCAAGACCATCGTCAATAGACCGACCGCTCCTTCCCGTTGATCGAGACTCATCGACTTCGTCGCGCCCATGACATGAGCAATTGATGCTAAACCGACCCCACGGCTGACGAAGTGGCGAATCTTCAATCCCGTCATGAGCTTCGGACCAACGATCGATCCAGTTAACCCCGTCAATAAAACGAAGGCAGCCGTCAGCGTCGTCGTCCCACCAGCTTTTTGTGAAATTGCCAAGGCGACAGGTAACGTGACCGACTTCGGTAACAGAGCAAGATTCGTTGTCCGCTCAAGATGAAGCAATAGACCAAGTAACAAATCAGAGCTCATGGCAATACATGTTCCAAGCAAAACACCAAGTCCGATTTCTGGTAGAAAACGCCGAACGTGATGCCGGACGCGGTAGAGCGGAATCGCAAATGCCGTGATTGCCGGACCAAGCATCTTCGATAGATATTGTCCACCTTGCATGTATTCTGCGTGTGAGACTCCAGAACAGACGAGAATTAAGATCAAAACTGCCGTTACCGTCAGGATTGGTAACGTCCAGACACGAGGATAACGTTGATAGATGAACATTGCGATACTAAACAATGCAATTGACAGGATGATCCAAAACAGTGCCTCATTCATGTCGTGTCACCGCCTCTTTTCGGTGTGCTAGTCGATCAACGATATATGCTGATCCGACTAATGTCAGAAGGCTACTGACGATGACGATCAACACGATCTGTAAACCGGATGTCCGGAGAAATGCGGTATAATCCATGATTCCGGACAGTGCTGGAACAAAGAACAATGGCATGACGAACAGAAGAAATGTCCCGCCCCGTTCAACAGCAACAAGCGGAATCAGACGGCTTTTTAACGCCAGGTACAGTAGAATCAAGCCGATGATGTTACCGGGTAATGGTAACTCGAAGGTTTCGCTCACCCAGTCCCCACTGAGTGAAAAGCAAAAAATGAGTGCGATTTGAGCAATGATTTGAATAATACGCATAACGCGTGACAGCATGATAAAGGTCCCCTTGTTAACAGTTTCGGGTCCTATTATCCGCCTCTTTCCTTCAACAATCAATGAAATCTAGTGAATCAACCGAAGTAACCGTTCTCATGAAAAACCACACTTTTTTTGTATTAGAACAAACAAAAACTACTCAATCGTGTATAAGTACAATAAATGATTCGAGACGAACGAAAAAGAGGCTGACTCCAAAAAAGAATGACGCGTCTTTTCACGCCCTTTCCTCAGGCGAGACACAAGCCAGTTTTC
>NZ_DJUM01000039.1:0-9038 GCF_002440475.1 Exiguobacterium sp. UBA6282
TTTGAAAAAGAAATGTATGAAGGTCGTCTTCGATATTCGAACGATGCTCAAAGATGATGTCATACTCTGTATCCTGACAAAAGATTTCGACGACAATCTCATAGTAATCTGCTTCTTGAACGGCGGAGTAACCGTCTTTTTCTTTCTCAGCTACGAGCTCCCGAATGTAGGCATCCAGATTGAAAAATCGCGAGAACTTCTGCTCGCTCATTGGTTCTTCTAACCGCTCTCCCATAATGCCGTGAAACGTGTAAAGTGTCCGTCCATCCTTCTCGAATAACCAAAAATGATTCTGACCGTCGATTTGTTTAATGAGTTGCATGCAGTTCCTCCCGTTCTTATAGGTCTGCGAACCATTCTCCATTCAGCTGGCGAATCACCGTATCGCTTGGTAACTGTTGTCGCAGTCGTTTCGCCCAGTCTGTACGAAGATCATACGCGAAGTGTTCTTCGTTCGAGAGGACATAAAGCATTCCACCATCATGACCGACAATCACAACGGTCGTCTCCTCTGGATAAATGAATCGATCTTCTAGGACACGTGTTTTTCGATACGTCGTTTCGACCTCTCGTTGAATTGACAAACGATCGGAATATGAAAACATGAACAGTTCGTTCATTAATGCAGCTGCATAGGCTTGCTCAAGGACGAGTTCGAGCATCTTAGCATCTTCAATCTTGACCGTGAAGTAATGACTCTTCCTCGTCGATGTTCGTTTTCCGCGTAACCATCCGTCCGTTTGTTTTTGCTTAGACAAGACATGTGAAGTGAACGACATTTGATGTTGCGTGAAGAACGCTTTGTTGTCTTTGTCTTCTTCAAAAGCAAAAAAGGTCGTGTAGATTGGAAAACGATTTTGATGATTTAGAAAATCAAATAGGAAGGTTTGAGTTTCGACCGCATTCCCTTGTGCTTCCGAATCAAGGTCAATGGCATATGCTTTTTTTAATGGTCCGTCTAGCAATAATGGTCGTTGAATTTCATCTTCAAAAAGATTATCTGTAATCTCACACTCGAGAACGAGGAGTTGTCTTTTAGCGTTCAATGCTTCGATTGCTTCTTCTCCCACGAGCGGATGCCGCTTTAAATTAAGCAACTGCATCTCAGTTTCATGTAACATCTCATTAAATTCCTCAGTACCGTATTGTTCGATGTATGCGACTTCTGAAGCAAAGATCGGTACGAACCAGACCGGTAGTACCGTTTCCGGTTCCCCGAATGCCGCGTCTCCTTTATGGACTTGAAACGATTCTTCAAAGTAGAATGGTGTCGTCACGTATAGAGCAGCGAAGCCGTACTTCGATAACAATCCATCTGGCATCGGTAAATACTCACCTAGATCATAAGCGTGTCCAGTCTTCCATGCTTCTATCGTCAAGCGATAAACCAATTCAATCAAGTCCGACTCAGCATCTTGTTGCATGACGGATAGCATCACTTCTTGATGAACGATAGCACCATTCTCGAATTGTAACGGATGGCGTAACAGTCCAAGTGACGTCATCGTGATAGCATTAGCAAACGGTACATTTTGAAACTGCAACAATTGAATCACCTGCTCTTGTAATTCTTCAATCTCTAGATGACCTGTAATTTCACCGCAATGAGCTTCTAAGTGTTCGATGTAATTCATATTTTATATCCTCATTTCAAGACATTAAAAAATGTCATTTTCAAAAAGTATCTTCTACCATATATTATATATTTCATAATACATTTTTGGGATTTTTTATTTTTTATACCTGTTACTTTAATGTTTTATTTAGTTGCACAAGATGGACGCCTTAGTTCGAAAATAAGAACTGCGCTTCATATGAAAGACGATTAGAAAATCGATGAACTGTAAGTATAAAATCCTGTAAAGCGGTATTTCTTACTTAGGTAAAGAATATCGAGACATCTTTAAATGTCAAAAGATGACTCCGGTTCAATACCGAAGCCACCTCATAGTAACGTAAAAAGTTAAAACGACTTTTTTAAAGCGTCCATTTGTTAGGCTGTACTCACATGTACCGTTTTCGTTCGAAGAACTTTCCTTCGATCCATGTCCAAATCCGAATTGCTAGGTAAACATCAATCATGCCAATGATTAATGTAACAACAATCATGAGAACACCACTGTATTCAAAAACGAGTAGAGGATGCAAGATTGTAAAAACGACACTCAAAAGAATTGGAATTGTGATACCCATCCAAATAGAATTAAACAATAGTGCCTTCCACATCCAAATCATTCCTTTACTTAGAAATAGATTGTTTAAGTTTAGCATGTGATAAACAGAAAATGTGAAATATATGTAGATGCTTTAATAGCACAACCGCTAGAACTCAAAATATGGTTAAAAGAAGATGTGCTACGAATCCTTCAAAGCAATTCATCGAAGAGTTTGAGGAGTTTTTTATTTTTATATTTCTTCGCATAATCAATGACCGTTTTCCCATTGTATCCTGATGATTTGGATCTACTCCGTACTGTAGCAACACTTGAACGACCTTAGCGTGATCCTAACTAACTGCTAACATCAAAATATGCCTCATTTGGATTGAACGGATGTATAGGTACAGGTATTCCTCTTACAGTCCTTCCTCGAAATCTCTATAAATCAAAATCCAATTTAGTTGATATATTCCATTTTGATTACAATTTTAATTTAAAACACTTTTATGTAAGCGTTATCATTATACTGTATACGGTACTTATTCTTTATTTAGGAGTTGAATCGAATGGATACGGTCATCAGTCATTATTCGAAATTCAAATGTCCACGTTGTCGCGAGAAATTCAAGGATGAGATTCTCATTGAAGATTTACATAGTGTAGCGTACGAAGACCGGCGCTTAGGTCTCGAAATCCAGTATGACTTTTCTTCGGAAGTCGCTTGTCCGAACTGCCATCATCAATGGCTCATTGAAGGCAATGTCTGGGAGTATCCTGAAGGCGTCATCGATGCCATCGAACTATAGTGCGACCAACATGAAACACTTCCCTTTTTCTCAAGTGCGCTACATATGAAGTGTTGCCTTGATGTACACTATCGGTAATACAGAACGTGTACTTCGGAGGGGTTCGCATTTGAAAAGTAAACTTTTATTTTTACTGCTATTTTCGATCGTCTGTCTAGCTGGATGTAGCAATTACGATCAAGACGGAAATACGACTAGTGAGGAAGCAAAAAAGAAATACGATGCAGCCATCAATCAAGTCTTCAAATCTGAAAACCAGTACTTGAAGCAGCAACAGATCAACCAGCAACTAAAGCGAAACACTGATGAAACGGGCGTCATCGTCTATGAGGATCAAGATTTAATCGAAATCTATTACGACCAATCATCTGAAGGACAAAAAGCCATTTATCAGAAAAAAGGGTCTACTTACGCGCGGAAGACGTATTCGAAACAAATCAGCCGTAAAATCGATGCCTCTGAAAAAAAATACCTTGAGAACATTGGAATCAAGTAATTCTAATCCTATAAGGCTGATTTGTTAATTGTCTAAATGGTCGTTGACTCTATTATTTAATGGAGTCATCGACCATTTTCGTGTTTTCTTACCCTTCTCTTTCCTTCATCTGTTTTAAGGCACAGTTCAGGGGGTATTTTTTAATATTTAGTTTAAGGTGGGAATTACTGATGGAAAGAACCGCATCAATCATTATTCCTGTATACAATAAGGCGACATATCTCTCAACTTGTATCGCATCGATACAAGAACTCATGCTCGATCACTCAACAATCGAAGCGATTTTCGTTGATGACGGTTCGACGGATGAATCGTTATCGATTCTCCACACGGCTGCACAAACGATGGATTTCATTCGCATCATCGAACTTCCTGAAAATACGGGCAGTCCTGCACAACCGCGAAACGTCGGAATTGAAGAAGCGACAGGTACCTACGTCACGTTCTTAGATGCTGATGATCGTCTCGATCCAGTCGGATTCCCTCGACTCGTCGCACAAGCCGCTTCGCATGATGCCGATATCGCATTCGGTCAAACGATCAAACATACCGACACGTCGATTCAAAAGGTTGGTCGCTTTGCGTCGTTTACGACAGCGAATCAGCTTGTTCCGTATGAAATCGACAAAGTGTTCCGCGCGGTCGGACCTCCAGGGAAAATTCTGAAGCGCTCCGTCTTGCTTGAACATAACATCCGGTTCAGCCAGATGCAGTTCGGTGAAGATAAACTCTTCTTCTTTGAAGCCATCTCGAAATGCCAAACGGCTTCGATGAATCCGGCACCGGTCTATCACGTCAATCGTTTCGCGATGAATGATTCGCTTGTCGGACAAACAAGTATTTTCGAAAAGACGACCTTCAATTTACAAGTGCTTGAGAAAACGCTCGAACTTGATATTCCGGCAGTTGCTAAAACGCATGCATTGAGTCGGTTGATCGAGATGGACTTCCTCTCCCGACTGTTCAACAACAAGCGTTTCCTTGAGCATCCGCAACAGCAGACCTTTTTTGACCTGTTCCGCGAAATGATTGCCGTTTTTGAACGCCATGGTGCAGATCCAGCGGATTTCATTTTTGATGACATCTTTCAAAAACAGTACGCCTTACTTCAGCAAAAAGATTATGACAGCTTCGTCACCTTCATCACGCTCCTTGTCCAAAAACATAAAGCCCGGCGATATGTATCGGAGAATCGTCTCTATTACCGAATGCCTGCTTCGTTGCATCATCTCGGGCCTGTCCTTGAGCCATTCTTTGCCTCGTATGCAGGCACGCGTCTCGTTGATGGTCTCTTCTATGAAGTCGTACAATTACTCAAAGACGACATGTCTTCGGTTGATCAAGTTCTCTTAATCGCACCCAACGATGAAGCAACGGAAACCGCCGTTCCGTTCCATATCGATGAGAACGAACTGTTCATTCCGACCGAGGCACTCGAACCGCGTTCAGATCCATTCCAATTGATGCTGATCCATGACGACTATCATCCGTTCGTCGTCCGGATGACGTTACCGAGTAGTGTCGACGAAATGCATTTGCATTATCAGCAACTTAAAGTCGAATTTCGTCCCGAAGAACAAAAATCACCGTTACAGAAAATTGATGCGACGAAGTATCATATCGAAGCACCGACGCAAGTCGTCGTACTCGAGAAAGCCTTTTTGTATGATGACCTCGAATTTGAGCATAAGCAAGCAGCGCTCGAAGTCGGTCAACTCCTGACNNGCTTACGTCACGGCAAACAAAAAATATATCCATCTTCCGCCTGTGATCGATAACGAGACGTATCTGACTGTGCCTCCAGCAACAGTCCGGATTTTGAAGACATGTAAACAGTACGCCGATCGCGACTTTAAAAATGAATTACCGACGAAAAACACACCCGATACGGTGCTTCAAATCGAGAAGGTCGTCCTGTCATCGAAAGGCACACCACGCTTGAAAACGGCTCAAGATACGTACATCACAGCCAATCGATCATTCGTTCTACCGATCAACGAAGCTTAACAATACACCTAGGGATAGAGAGATCTCGTTCCTAGGTTCCTTATTATTCCAACAAAGTATGCTATAGTATGGACAAGGTTCACCATATGATCCATATTTTATGCTACTAAATAAAATTGTAAGCGCTATATAAGGAGATGCCCTATGAAACGAGATTTGTTTTTTACATTGAATACGTTAGCAGCCCAGCGTGGCGGTTTATCAAAAGCAGTCATTAAACGCGCGAATGCGATCATCGCGGCTGATCCGGAGCGAAACGTGACGCTCGTGACGTTAGGGATTCAACCGAATCTCGAAACAATTCGTCAAGAGATGGTCGAAGCACGGTTGCTTGATCCTCGCATCCAGGTCGTCAACGTCATCAATTATTTAGCACGTCGCCAGGCAGACAAACGGTCCGTCGTTTCTTCGAAAGCCGAATTGATTCCGCGTTGGGAAAAACGGTATACGTTGTTCCTCGATGCGAGCCGTGCCGAAAAAGATTCCTATCGATTGTTCGACAATGGTACATACGTCCAGTACGCTCGGTTTGACGCTAACAATCAGCTCAGCTTCATCGATTATTTTTCAGAGAATCGCCATCGCCTACGCCGCGAGGAATACCTTGATAACGGGCAGTTGGTGCAGACGATCCAGTATTCGCTTACATCGAATAAGCCGGTCTCTCGTTCCTTCTTCCACAGTGATGGAACGTGTTATTTGACGATTTGGCATAAAATCAACTCGGCGGATTGGAGCCATCTGTTTTATTTCGAAGCCGGTCAGGAAAAACAGTTCAATGATCCAGCGATCTTTAATACGTTCGTTTTGAACAAGCTGTTAGATCAACATGACGCGGTCTTGATCTCATCAGAATACCGGGATCGTCTTGCCAACCTACCGAAAAAAAATTTGGATGCGGTCATCCTAGACATCAAGCATCCGAATATTAAAAAGATTGCCTTCGGGCATAGCAATCACTTCGTGTCGCCCTTCAATGAGACAGCAGCCGTCAGTGGTGTCTGGGATACATTATTCGGTCGCATCGACGAGTGGGATCATGTCATCACGGCAACACCTCGTCAACAAGCGCATATGACCAACCAGTTCGGTCATCCGGAAACGTTCCATGCGATTCCACACGGTGTTGGTGCTGTTCCGNNCCTGATCCGAATCGGTTCATCGTTGTCTCGCGCATTCAAATCAAAAAGGATGTCGCTGCGAGTGTCCGTGTCATGCGGAAGATCGTCGACCACCACCCCAATGCCTTCCTTGATTTCTATGGCTTCGGTTACAACGATCAGCTCGAAAAGGATCTTCATGCTTTGATCAAGGAATTGTCATTAACGAAGCACATCCGTTTCAAAGGGTTCGTTACGAACATTCAAGACGCTTATCATGGTGCTGTCGCAACGATCTTTACGTCGCAATCCGAAGGGTTCGGGATGGCAATCCTTGAGAGCATGGGTCACGGTGTTCCGGTCATTGCCTATGATGTTTGTTACGGTCCCCGTGAAATCATTGAGCATGGAACGACTGGATTTATCATTCCACCTGGTGACTCGTCAGCCTTTGCTGACGCAGCGATTCGCTTGATGGAGCAACCGTCCCTAAGACGTCAAATGGGCGAAGCCGCCTTGCATTCGGTTGAGCGTTTTTCGGATGATCTTTTCACGAAAAATTGGCTGATGCTTTTGAATCAGCTCGACGAATAGTTAGTCGACCTCCTCCCCTGTGAGGAGGTTTTTTTGTCTATCCACCAAAGTCCGCATTGTTTTTCAAATTTTAGGATGTTTTAGCTATTGATTATGATAGAATGCTAAGGGAAGATAACGCTTTCATATAACATCTTTTAGTAGGAGGTTCCTTGATTCCATGCTTTTTAAATCTGCTCTCCGGGTGCTCCAATTTGGACATTCCGTACTTCCGAAAAAACAAAAAAAGCTTAAACGATCGGCATTAAAAGAATCGTTACAGATTCAATCTTCGCCGACAGACTATACGCTATCCGGTCAATTGAATGATCCGTTGCTGACGATCACGTCGTTACGTATCCGCGATCGATCGCAAGAGACGGTCCTTGAAGTGCCGAACCAACTGGACGATCATCGCTTCACCTTTCAGCTGTCGCATTCAATCGTGTCTCAATTGAGTCAACATGTTGCTCAGATGCAAGAAGAGGCGGACGTTCCGACGGTCGAAGAGGACGGTCTCGCTGAGATCGAGTCCGTCGAAGCCGATCAAGATACGCTCTATCCGATTGGTCGTTTTTCACTCTGGCTAACGTTCACAAAAAAAGTCGAGCATCTCACACCGGAACAATTACAAAAATGGGAATCCGACGGGTTACCGAGCCATGCTACGCTCGACGCGACCGTCTTCACCCGCGAAATTCTGTTGGGGCGCTTTCTTGATACACAGATTCCTGCGCCTCTCGCGCCGTTGATGGATGAGACGTTCAACGAATTCGTCCAGTTGTATACGGATTTAAAAGGCAATCTGCGTCTATTGCTGAATAAAGAACCGCAGATGAAGCCGAAGATTCAAATCGATGCGGTCCATAATGAGACGAAGGCGACGACAGTCATCAGCGGAAAAGCCTTTACGCGTCATGCGTTCATCAAGACGGGACGGTTGCTCCTTGTTCACCGAGAGAGTGGCGATCAAGTCCCTATCCCAATCGATTGGTTGTACCAAAACGAGGTAAGTGCGAAAAAATTCGGATTGTATCGCTATCATTACACGGCGAAGATTCACTGGTCGCACCTCTATCAAGCAGCCCAATTGCAAGAAGGGGTTTATGATGCTTTCATCACGCTCGATTTCTATCACCGATCGGAACCGAAATTACACCGTCTCGGTCGTGCCCGTTATATTACGCGTCAGCTGACACCGGAAGCGTTAGGGAAAGATGAGACGTCGACGATGCATATCATTCCGTACTACACGGTCGGTCACCGGAATCTATCATTTGAGATGACCGAGTTCACGAATGAAAATTACGCCTACCTGAATCATCTGATGACGTTTGCCCCGCTCTACCGGCTGTTTGCCGAGAAGAACACGTGGCTCGTCGGAGAACGTCCATATAAAGCGCAGGACAATGGTTACCACTTCTTCAAATACATGCGCGAGACCTATCCGGAGCGACCGGTCTATTACGTCATCGATCCGGCGTCGAACGAATATGCGCAAGTCGCTCCGCTCGGAAACGTCTTGCCGATCAAATCGAAGGAACACATCTATCACTCTTTGATGGCAAAGAAGGTCATCGGGACACACCACGCGGAATACTTGTATCCGCTTCGCTCGGAGCCGTTCAAACGCAAGATGCGTGCAGATCGTGTCTTCATCCAACACGGGGTTCTCGGAACGAAGAACATGAACAATCAATACGGGAAATTTGCTGCTGCCTTCGACACGGATTTGTTCCTTGTCAGCTCGGAGCGGGAAAAACGACTCGTCACACAAGATATGGGATACGCTGAGCGCGAGGTCAAAATTACTGGCTTGTCTCGCTTTGATGCACTCTTGAAAAATGACGTCCCGGTCAAACGTCAGATGCTCGTCATTCCGACGTGGCGGTCGTGG
>NZ_DJUM01000039.1:9043-10361 GCF_002440475.1 Exiguobacterium sp. UBA6282
CGTTCCTATCGAGTGATCGTTTGCATGCGTACGCGAAACAGCATCGTCTCGAGATCGTTCTTTGCCTGCATCCAAACATGCAGCAATATTCGAGTCACTTCGAGAACTTACCGATCACGGTCATCCATCAGGGCGAACGCGATGTTCAAGGATTGTTAAAGGAGAGCCTCTTGCTCGTCACCGACTATTCGAGTGTCGCTTTTGACTTCAGTTTCTTAAAGCGACCGGTCCATTACCTGCAATTCGACCCGAAACGCTTCATCGGTCCTCTCGGTTCGTATCTCGATCTCGAAAACGAATTACCAGGGCGGATTTCAAAAACAATCGATGACTTGTTCGAGGATCTCGACGCGACGGCACGCCGTGATTTTAAGATGGCGGATGAATACAAACGACGCGCTGACGTCTTCTTGACGAAAACGGATACGACTTACTCTGATCAGGTCTATCAAACAATCGCTAATTATACGAAACAGACGAGTCTTTTAGAGAAGATTCAGACGAACGAGGCGGCGAACATCCTCTTTAAGGTCTATCGTCGTAGCCGGTTCTACTTCCCGACGATGAAGGCAGGATATCGACTCATGCAACGCGTCTTGCCGGTCGACCCGAAACTCGTTGTCTTCGAGAGTGGGCTCGGTAAACATTACGCGGACAGTCCGCGTTACATTTATGAGGAACTGAAGAAACAAGCACTCGGCTACAAAGTCGTCTGGATCTATAACAAGAAGCTTTATCTCGGAGATCCGAACGCAAAAGTCATCAAACGCTTATCTCCTGCCTACTTCTATTACATGGCGACGGCGAAGTTTTGGGTCAACAATCAGAACTTCCCGCATTACATGACGCGGCGAAAAGAGACGACCTACATCCAGACGTGGCACGGCACACCTTTGAAGAAGATGTTGTTTGACTTAGACGAGATCCATGGACGGGACGAAGGCTATGTCGAGCGTGTAACGAACGCGATCCAGCAATGGAGCGTCCTCTTGTCTCCGAGTCCCTATGCGACGAACATCTTTAGAAGTGCGTTCCAGTACGGGGGACCGGTCGTCGAATCTGGTTATCCGCGAAACGATCTCTTCTTTACGGCGAATAATGCAGCGACAATCGAACGGATCCGGATGCAGCTTCAACTGCCGGAAGACAAGAAAGTCATCTTGTATGCACCGACTTTCCGTGACCATCAGTCGCTTGGTAAAGGGAAGTTCTACTTCGACTATCCGTTTGATTTCGACCGGGTCGCAGAAGCGTTAGGCGATGAGTATGTCTTCTTGATTCGGACGCATGTGCTCGTCACGAAAAAGCCGAAGATTCC
>NZ_DJUM01000039.1:10377-24375 GCF_002440475.1 Exiguobacterium sp. UBA6282
GACTATTCTTCTGTTTTCTTCGACTTCGCGAACATGAATCGTCCGATGATGTTCTATGCGTATGACCTTGATCTCTACCGCGATACGCTGCGCGGGTTCTACCTCGACTACTACAACGATCTTCCGGGACCGATCTTAGAAACGGAAGAGGCTTTGCTTCACGCCTTATCGGACATTCCGCGTCTGACGAAAATGTATCAAGCGCAACTCGATGCATTCCGTGCGACGTACGGTCCGATGGAGGATGGGTTTGCCGCTTCTCGTGTCGTCGATGCGTACTTCAAAACGGATCAAACGATGCGCACTCAAACCCTTGAATTACTTGAACAACCAGACGGCAGTTACTCTGTTTGACCGATGATATGAAAAAACGGCTTGCACCCTTTTCTGGATGCAAGCCGTTTTACATATTTTATTCGTCCGTCGCTAATTTTTCTGCGAGGACCTCGTTGAGCTTTTTCTTGAACATCGGAGCAAAACTTTCCGCATACGTATTCGTCATATGGCTGTTATCGCGATAGATGACGACATTGCCGATAACGGGACGGTACTCGCCTTTGACGTGGAAGTAACGCGTCAAATCCAGCTTATGGAGCGACTGGTTCGTTTTTTCGAATTGTTTCCAATACGCCTCATCCGTTTGATTCGGTTGTGTGTTCATCTGTTTCGTCGTATCAGCGATGCTCGTCGTCTCCAGTGCCTCGAGTACATTAAAATCGTATCGTGGATTGTCCCGGAGTGCTAGCCCCTCAATCCCATACTCGTCCTTGACGTACTGCATCTGGTCGACCATTTGTTGATGGATGCTGTCTTTTGAAGCATCCGCTGCCGTTACGTGCGAGATGATCAAATCAACATCGGCATCTTTCAAATAGTTCAAGACGTTCTGATTCCAGATCCCTTTTAGCGAGTCCGGTTCATAGCCGGTTGAAAAACGTGTTCCTGACCGCGTCAGGTTAAGTAAACGGATGTCCGTCCCTTTGATTGCTTCATGTAAGGCACCGAACCATTGCTCCGAGTGCGAGCTACCGACGAGTGCGATCGTTGCTTTATAATCCTTCGTCTTCCCGTATTCGCCGACCTTTGCTTCCGTCTTTTGCAGCCCTTGGTTGCTACCATCCGTATGGACGAGGGGCAAGTCATTGAAGACGTTCGCATATGACGGGAATGGGTCTTGCTTCGGTACAGACAATGCCTGCTCGATTGCTAAGGCACCCGGATATTTATTCTTACTGACGGCTTGTTTCAGCTCTTGTTCTTCCATATATGCGAATCCGAGTAATGATCCGATTAACAAAATGTTGACCGTCAACAGCGCACCTAATTTCTTGAACGCTGTCCGATTGACGGTTGAAGTCCGGATCGGTTTTTCAATCCATTCCGTCATCAGATACGATAAGCCGATCGATGAGACGATGATCAATGTGCCGACGAGCAGACCAGGTGTTTGTTGGACGTTGTAGCGATAGAACTCAAGCAGTACCCAGTGCCAGAGATAAATCCCGAAGGCAATCCCACCAAGTTTGACCATTGGTTTAGATCCGAGGAACCGTTTTAATCCGAACTGTGTCTCTTGCGTCCCTGATAACACGATCATCAAGGCGCATGTCATCGGCCAGAGTGCGATGTAGCCAGGGAACATTTGCGAGACATTGAACAGGACACCAGTCGTTAGCAAGCCAAGCAGACCGATCCAACCGATGATCGTCGCTACCCACTTCGGGATACGAATCGCAGATAAGTTCACGCATAACAAACTGCCTAAGGCGAATTCCCAGACCCGTGTCGGCGTAATGAAATACGCCCATGGCTGATTGACTTCAGTCAGGTAGATCGAGTACGCGAGTGACGTGACGAACAAGAATCCAAGCAGACCATTGAGGACGGCTTTAATTGACCGAATCTGATATTTGTTCATCATCCATAAGATGAACGAAAACAAGACGAACCAAATCATATAAAACTGCCACTGGATCGAAAGTGCCCAAAAATGTTCGACGGGTGACTTCATTTGCGTCGCGTCCAAGTAATCAGTACTTGAGACGGCGAGTTGCCAGTTTTGATAAAAGAACATCGAGGCGATGACTTCACGAATCGTTTTACCGAGAATCGATGCTGGTAATAAAAACGTACTTAATACCAAGACGACACCTAAGATGAATAAAACCGATGGCAAGAGTCGTTTCAGCAACTTTGTCACATACGGAAGGAACTTGAACTCTCCTGTCCGGTTGATCGTCGAGATGATTGATGTCGTGATTAAAAAACCCGAGATGACGAAGAAGACATCGACACCACCTGAGACACGATTGAACCATATGTGATAAATTGCGACGAGTAAGGCAGCTACCGTGCGTAGCCCTTCGATTTCTGGACGAAACCGGCTTTCGATATCAATCCGTTTCTGACCAGATACTTTCCATTCTTGCATGCTTCTATGTCCCTCCATCTACTTCTACACCTACGAATCCTGACGATTGCAGCGCATTTCTTGTACAGTTCGGTATGTACTCACCATTTCGAGAAAACGTTTCCATTCACTATGATAGAACATATTTCAAAAAATACAATGCCAATGAACTATATTGCCGTAAGAAACTTGGAAAATATGTAAAAGAAGTGCGTCGGTTACGAATTACGCTAGAAATCGATGCAAGTAGTCGTTAAAAATCCGTCGCATGACTTTTGGTGTGTTCTCGATATAGATCCGCATCTGTTCGACGTTTGCTTCGACAGCACCCTCGTTCTTCTCTTCGGTCGGAAAATCGGAAATGCCTTTGATGATGATACATTCAACGGCATTTTTCTGACAGATGTACGCGACAGCCCCCGCCTCCGTATCGGCAATCGTCAGACCGTTATCTCGCAGTTCGATATAGTCTCGCCACATGACGACAGCGCGATCAGCCGTTCCGATCGTTCCGAGATGAAAGTCGTTGCCATATTTTGAGACGTCGAGATTGACGATGAATGACGGTTTAATGAGTGGTTCAATCTCTTTGACCGTACAATCATATTGAACGGCACGATCTGGAACGATGATGTCAAGTACGTCGTACCTCGGGTCAATCCCGGCACACGTTCCAGCAACGATGACCTTCGTCAATGAGAAACGGAGGATCATATATTGATTCGCTCCGATGCCATTTACTTTTCGAACGCCCGTGCTGTAAAACAGAAGTGTCTTCCCGTTTATCTCACGCGTGAAGTATTCACCATACGGATACGTGATTCTTTCTTCAGGCGAGACATGAAAATATGCAATCGTCGCGTCGAACTCCCATGTGGTGGCGATGCTGATTCCAATCATCCTTCCTTACTCCTTTCGAGCATCCGCTAAAGACCGCTCTTTTTTTCATCTAATCGAATTGATGATGTGTACGATAAGTTATATTCCTTGTGTTTAAAAGAAAATTCGCTTAAATTAGCACCTAGTACTAAAACCAAGTATAACATCTTTTTACAGGNNAACCAGGTATAACATCTTTTTACAGGGAGGAACCATTTATGACTGCATATCATGCTCGAGTAACAGCAATCGGCTCTTACGTTCCAAATCAAATCATGACGAACCATGATTTAGAGAAACTAGTAGAAACAAATGATGAATGGATAGTGCAACGAACAGGCATCAAAGAACGAAGAATCACGGGTCAGACTGAATCGACAAGTGATCTTGCCTATCAAGCAGCCATGAATTTAAAACAGCGTTACAATACAGAATTTCAAGATGTTGATATGATCATCATCTGTACGATGACACCCGATTTTAAGACACCAAGTACTGCATCATTGGTACAAGCAAAACTCGGTATCAATCATGCGGGTGCAATTGATTTGAACGCCGCATGTGCAGGATTTACATACGGATTACACCTGGCGAACGGGTTAATTTCATCTGGTCTTCATAAAAAAATTCTCGTCATCGGAGCAGAAACACTCTCTAACATCACTGACTATGCCGATCGAAACACATGCATTTTATTTGGAGATGGTAGTGGAGCGGTTCTTGTGGAACGCGATGAAGTCCAGTCTGACTTTATTTCATTCTACTTGAACTCGGAAGGGGAAAAAGGAGCCAGTCTCTATTGCTCGAACTTGTCAAATCACTTGTTCGAAGATCCTATCATTCCCACTAATAAACTCATCCAAAATGGACGCGAAGTTTACAAGTGGGCGGTCAGCACGGTTCCTCGTGGAATGAAACAAGTAGTGGATCAGGCATCGATGACTTTGGATCAAATTGATTGGTTCATTCCGCACAGTGCAAACCTACGCATGATTCAATCGATTTGCGAAAAAAGCAATGTTCCTTTTGATAAAGCGCTTTACAGTCTCATCCATTTCGGAAATACCTCCGCTGCCTCCATTCCCTTATCTTTAGATATAGGTGTTACCGAAGGGAAAATCAAAACGGGTGACTTGCTTCTATTATATGGATTTGGTGGCGGTTTGACACAAGCTGGATTACTAATGAAATGGAGTCTGTGATTCATACAAGGAGGAAGTACAGATGCATCGTACTTCCTCCTTGTTTTTAATTCTGATGACGGACAAGCGTGGTAATATCCAGCCATTCATAGGCTTCATCTTTAACCGTGACATTCCCAAAACGACTCTGGCGATGATCTATGTATTTACCTCCGAGTCGTTTGTAAAATGCTCGTCCCGACTCGTTCTTTTTCATCACCCAAACCAGCATCGAGAAGACATCTGCTTTCAGGAAATGAGCAGCGATAGTCGCCATCAATTTTTTGCCGATCCCTAAACCGTGCGCTTCAGGTAATATATAGAGGGCAGATAACTCGCCTATCCGTACTCCATCATCAGCATGAATCTGAGCTGCTGCGAATCCCACAGTGATTCCCTGTTCGTTCAATACCACATATAGGAACGTATCTTGTGAGGAATCGTTCAAAAACTGTGTCCATTTTTGTTCAGCTCGTTGAACCGAGAGTTGTTTCAAATATACATCGGGTACTAAACCGGCGTATGTCGTCCTCCACGTATCAACGTAAATTTTTGCTATTACCTTCATGTCTTTGGACGTGGCTAAACGTATATTCAAGAATTTCATCCCCCTAGCATCGGTAGCTCATAGTACTACCATTATTTTCTCATTCACCTACCTTAGTCCCAAATCCGCACACGCTCAATGTCTGCTGTTCTCAAATAATCGAGTAGCTGTCCTGTATGCACTGCTTCATGATAAGCAATTCGTAACAGCATATCACCAAGCGAACGGACATAACCTGATTCGGAACGATCAATCTGGACCGTCGCTAAATCTGATTCCGGTAGTCGCCCGACATATGTCATGAATTCCTCCCGATAGACCTCCGCAAAGTCTAGCTCCTCTTGCACTGATACGAAGTCACGCCCTTCAAACGGAGACTCATACGACGATAGACTGCCTCCATTTTGTAAGGCTAAGTAATAATAATACTCGCTATCTAACACATGACGAATCATTTCCAAACACGTCATGGCGTTCTCATCCGGTTTCCAGTTCAGCTTATCTTCAGGAATCGAACACCAGACTTTGATGCTTCTTCTTCTCACTTCATTTAAATTCCATACCATCCAATCCTTTGCGTTCATGATGTATCCTTCCTTTCGATGACGAATAAGTGTTCTCCTATCTTTATTTTGACAAAGCGATTCGAAAGTCCTTTTAAAAATAAAAACAGGAAGCATCCGCAGATGTTTCCTGTTGTCGTCAATCGCTCACTTATTTTCTTCCTCAGACAATGCATCAATCTCTTTTTGTCTTAAAATCTCCGCAATCTGATGGTGGTCATTATCAAGTGCTGCACCACGTGCTGTCCGCCCGTCTTCATTTCGATGTAGTGGATCGGCTCCATAAGAGAGAAGTAAACGGACAATCCGTTCATAACCGTAAGCACTCGCTAAAGCAAGGACTGCCGTATCACCATCTGCGACGTTTTCCGCCTCGATATCGGCTCCCGCCTTTAGGAGTACTTTGACCGCTTTCGGATGATTATTCCCAACTGCCAGATACAGCGGTGTGAAACCGTCTAATCCGATAACATCAACCTCTGCTCCCGCTTCAAGTAACAGTTTGACTTTTTTTGCCTTGCCTTCTTGCGCTGCGTAATGTAGCGGCGTCACCCCAGCTCCATCATCGGTCCGTTGATGTAACAACTCCACATTCTGCGCTAGTTTCCGTAAGACTTTTTTATTGCCGGATCGCCCCGCTACTAAGTGAAGCGCTGAGAAGCCGTACTCATTTAAATCAAGATGGGCTCCGCGCTTAATCAACAGCAACGCAATGTCCGTCTTTTGATCATACAGAGCAATATGCAGCGGTGACATCCCGTCTTGATTCGGAAGATTCACATCCGCTCCATGATCGAGCAACAATTCGACGATCCGCAAGTATCCTTCCTGAATCGCCCAATGAAGTGCCGCAAACCCTTCTTCATCCAGTTCGTTCAGATCGTCACCACGTTCGATACACCGCATTACTTGTTTTCGTTTGCCTAAAAAAGCAGCATCTTGGATGGATCGTTTCGTCATGTCCGTTCGCCCCTTACCTGTTCCGTCGTTGTCTTTCTTATTTTACATCAAGGACATCGAGAAATGAGCAAAAACGCCTTTGAATATCCAATGTCTATTGTAGCAAGCTCGGTACGTCACTCCCTACATATATTTATTTTAGGGGAATCGTTAGAATAACAAGAAAAATAATTATGATCAGAACATATATAAACATAGTCAAATAGCGTGAAAATGAGTATGTTTAATTTAAATGATCTATTTCGCTATAGGAGTTCGACGAATGCGCGACTATATATACCTATCTCAAAAAACTCGCCGTGCCGATGGAGATTGTCCATTTGATTGGACGGATCAATACAAAGAACTCTATAAGTTTGTCCCCGTCGAAGGTAGACGATGGAAGAACGTTGATAACGAGATTAGTGAGACGTTCCCGGCTGGCACTCGTCGGACGCACTTCATTCCCGCCCAGCATTCGAAACTTCGGAGCGATGCAGGCGTTATGTGACAGCCTACGTGAGCTTCGTCAACAAGAGGACATCGATCCGTCCATCCAGACGAGCCTGTTCATCCTCGATTTCCTATCCGTTCAACGACGGGAATGGTCGGAGTGCAAGGTGGATGAAGCAGTAAATCGAATTGGATCGCGGTATTGTTGAAAATAGTGGATTCGTCATATCGTAGTATACTTCACTCGATAACTTTGTATTGAAGAAAACCCACATTATGACGCACATGTGGGCTTTCTTTCTATTGCTTACTCAGTATTAGAACAATTGAATCTTACATTATTGATTTGATGTGTTTTTTTTGAGTGACTTTTTAGAAAAAATAACTTCAGTTATTAGGAAAATGAAAGCAATTGCCACAAACTTTATTCCATATTCGACCCATGTATCAGTCGACTTCGGTATTCCTTCAAAAAACATTAGAAAAATAAGAAAAAATATTGCTGCAAAAACACTTTCTAAAATTTGTTTTTTCATCTTTCTGTTTCACCTCTCAATTCCTCATACTTTATTTTACTTTTATAGAAGTAAACCATTTCATTTCACTATATTTATATAATTACATTTATTTTCCACTAATTCAACTTTAAAAAACGTTTACATGAAAATATTGCGAGGAGCCAATTACGTTCTATGCAAGCAAATTATGGATTGCCCATCTGACTTTTGGTAATTCTTTAAAGCAATCCACGTTAACATATGTAGCACCTCTCTTCTTGTTTCTTCTACGTTTCGACTAGAAAGATGGGTTTCATGAATTACAAAAAACCACCCTGAAGTTTTTCAGAGTGGTTCACCTTGTTAGATGTCTAATGATTTAATGAATGCTTTCAGTTCATCTTTCATCTCTGCATCTTTTAACGCATATTCGATCGTCGTCTTGACGAAACCGAGTTTCTCCCCGACGTCATAGCGGTTGCCTTCGAAATCATACGCAAAGACTTGGCTATCCGCATTCAAGCGTTCAATCGCATCCGTCAATTGGATTTCGCCGCCTGCACCTTCTTCTTGATCTGCTAGATAATCAAAGATATCCGGTGTCAGTACGTAACGTCCCATGATCGCAAGATTTGATGGTGCTGTTCCGTGTGCCGGCTTTTCGACGAATTGTTTTACATCATACAGTCGTCCGTCTTGTGAGACCGGATCAATGATGCCATAACGATGCGTATCTTCCGGACGGACTTCTTGTACACCGATGACCGATTTTTCTGTCTGTTCGTAGACGTCCATCAATTGTTTGATTGCCGGATTGTCTGACTCGACGATATCGTCCCCGAGTAAGACAGCAAACGGTTCATTCCCAATGAATTGTTTTGCCGTCAGAATGGCATGCCCGAGACCTTTTTGTTCTTTTTGGCGGACATAAAAGATATTCGCAAGGTTCGTTGAGAATTGAACTTTCTCGAGCAATTCCGTCTTACCGGAATTTTCGAGCGTAATTTCAAGTTCTTTTTGGTTATCGAAATGATCTTCGATGGCTCGTTTATGTTTACCCGTGACGATGATGATATCTTCGATGCCGGCTTTTGCGGCTTCTTCGACGATATACTGAATCGTTGGTTTATCAAGTATCGGTAACATTTCTTTTGGCATTGCTTTTGTCGCAGGTAAGAAACGTGTTCCGAGTCCTGCTGCTGGAATAATGGCTTTTGTGATCTTTTTCATATCGTTCATCCTCTTCATCGTTCAAGTAGTAGATTTAGTTGTTCAATTCTTCTAGTAATCGTCCATAGTTCTTTACAGCCGTCTCAAGGTACAGGGATGGCTTCGTCTCGACCCGCTCGAGTGGTTGTTCGACGAGTTGTACCATCGCTTGTGCGAAGGCTTCCATGTCATTGGCTGGAACGAGATATCCGTTTTCGCCATGGGCGATGATTTCGCGTGGTCCGTATTTCACATCATAGGAGATGACCGGACAGCCGACATTGATACTTTCCATGACCGTCAGCCCGAATCCTTCAAATTCACTCGTTAACAACGAGGCTTTCGATTCACGGAAAACTTCTGCCGGATTCGACGTAAAACCGTGGATTTCGATATCGTCCTGTAAACCGAGCTCCTCAATCAAGCGTTCCATCATCGCGAGTTGCCCTTGTTCATCCATGCCGTAAAGGACGAGTTTCGTCGTGTGACCTGACTGTTTGAAAAGTGCATAACTCTTGATTAAATGATCCATCTGTTTTTGCAAACCGAATCGACCGATGAAACAGAATTGATCTTTGACCTGGTCACGTCGTTGCGCTTGTTCTGGAACGATGAAGTGCGGAATGATTGAGATTTTCTCTTCCGGGATATTATACCGTTCTAAGATGTCTTCTTTTTGATGATTCGTCAGACTGATGAAACGTGTCACTTTATCGGACTCTGAGAACATCGTCGCGTACGATCCTTTGACGTTTGATCCGTCTAGATGCGAGTTATGGATGACCATGACCCGTTTAACGGCTGCTTTGATGTTGAGAATCGAGCGATCGAGCAAACGAGCATCGACGAACAAAACATCGCCATCTTTAAATAAACGGTTGAAGTAGTATTCAAACAAATCCTTCTCTTTTTTGAACGCTTTGTACATTCTGCCGTTTCGATATAATTGAATCAAGACGAGTTTTGGACGTGCCATTTCATTGTAGAACTTCTTACAATAGACAGCACCTTCTGAATCATACAACTCCTCCATCATTTTCCCGTGATGGACGGGTGAGTAGATCGTCTTGCGGTGCAATTGACCGTAGACGTTGTATTCCCAGCGCTCGACTTTTTTAGGGGATGCTTTCGTCATGAAATCTTCGAATTCGACGACTTGCGTCTCCGGATAAAATTTACGATAGAGGATATATTCACCCTCTTCATCATAATAGCGAACGGCATCACTGCCTTTTTTTTCAACGCTTTTCAATCCTTCGATTTCACGCGCCGATTCTTTGACGATCGGCTTGTTCCGAAAACGGGTTGTCGGAATGCTCAACAATTTATAATCGGATAACCAATCATAAATGTTTTCGAACTGAACCATTGGACCGACTTTTTCTTCCGTTCGGAACTGTTCGTACACTTCCATATAGTTGGCATTGTAGTTCGTCGTGACGATCGTCGAACCAACATTCAATTCTTTTTCCATGAGTGCAATCCGACTCAACAGCGATTTCGTTCTACCACCGTGTTTCGGTGGTAATGTCGATGTAACAGTATACAGCATCTGTAATTACTCTCCTCTACCCTTTAAGATCGATCTCTCTTTTTTTGTGTGAGGTCAACCTATATATGTTACCGAATCTGCTATTTTCTAAACGTGTCTTGTTCAGACAGTTAAAACCAATACAATTTCTATTTATCCCCTTTTTACGAACAAAGTCAATTATTTTTGCATAATATCCAATCATTGTCATGGTTCTGCAACTAGTAGTTCGTAAAGCTGAACGAGTGGGTCGATTCTATCCAACAAGTTTAAGGAGATAAACGACGCTTCACTGATTTCCATTCAAACTACATCTTTGCAGAAATCGGAAGATATTGTATGGTGAAGGATGTAACAGAGATACCATATGATTCAGAGTGAGAAAGGAAGCCATGCATCAATGAAATCACCTGTCGTGACCATACGTTTTTGATCGAGAATCTCCCGCAACAAACCCTATATTTAGCTATTAACGAACAACATATACCTGTACAACAAACAGAAACAGGTTTTTCGCTATCGATCGATACATTACTCGATATTTTCCGAAAAAAGAATCATCCCATTAAATTCGTCGATGAGACAGGTACACCGATCTCATTCAAACATCTTTCCAAGCCACTGGACATTGCACCGAACAGTTACATCAAACAAGGGAAACATTCCTATTTCATCTTCATCGATCAGGACGATGAGCTCAGTCTGATCTATAACAAAAAACCGTCCATCATGAATTTTTACGACCGAGATGTCCAGTTTGAGGGCATGACGCGTCAAGACGACGTGCTTCTATTGAAGTTTTCGTTTCACTCGAAATATGTCGAAGTCGCGCAACCGAGTTGCTTCGTTAAATTCAGACATCAGGAACAAAAAATCGCTCTACCGATTGAACGCTTCACCGTCACACCAGTCGACGCCTGTCGCTTNNAAGCCGTGATCGATAAAGAACTCGTTGAGCAATTGCTCGGTGACCGGTATACATACGATGCCTTTAACGCGAACATCTACGATCTTTTATTTGGCTTTTCGATTCGTGAGATGCCGATATCTGGATTCACACCCCGGATTCGTCACTTTAAAAATCATCCAGAACTCTTGAATGACGAGCACTGGTTGCCGTTAAATGAGCAATACGATGTGTTGGTTCGTCCCTATTCGACCGTGTCAGAACGCCTTGCAATGCGTCTAATCCCGGTGCCAGTCGAGACTGTCAAATATTACGCAGATCCCCGACCGTTACTTGGACTGGATCCAACTAAGAAGACGATCGTCTGTTGTGAATATCCGGATAAAGCACAAGATAATGGGATGATTTTCTTCAAGTACCTCGTTGACCAGCACCGGAAACATTTCAACATCTACTACATCATCAGTCGGTCGAGTCCGGACCTCAAAAATCTTGCCGGATATGAGAATCATATCGTGTTCTATAAATCTCCGGAGAATATCGAGGTCGTTCAGGCTGCGGACGTTTTATGTCATACGCATTCATCGAGTTATGCCCTTCCCTTCTCGACGTATCGGACAGAACAGTTCATTCAGGAAAAACACAAAATCTTCCTGCAACACGGTGTGACAGGTTCGAAAGACGTGAGTAGTATTTATGGTAAAAAATTACCCCATCCCTTTACGAACTTATTCGTTGTGTCTTCGGAAAGAGAAAAAAACCTGATTGAACGCGACTACGGATTTGATGCGGATGAAATCGTCGTAACAGGGATGGCTCGATTTGATCAATTGATCACCGAACGGTCACGTTGGCTCAAGCGGTATAAGAATCGGAAGAAGATTTTAATCATGCCGACATGGCGACCGAAACTTGATACATATCCGGACGAGCAGTTCATGGAAAGTGACTATTATCAGGAGTTTCAATCGTTAATCACGGACGAACGGTTGAAAAACTTAGTGATGGACAACAAGTATGAAGTCTCGTTCTACCTCCATCGTAATTTCCAAAAATTCAGCCACTTGTTCCATTCGGATTTCGTCGATGTCGTCGGTCAGGATGTGTTCACAGTCAAGGAGCTACTCGAGAATCATCATGTGTTGATCACAGATTATTCGAGTGTCGGTCTCGATTTTTCCTTGATGCACAAAAAGGTACTCTACTATCGCCCACCTGTCTTGATCGGTGAAGATAACGCTGGTGAATCGACAGACTTATTACCAGGAGACGTCATCGAATCCAGAGAAGCCTTGATGGAGTCGTTACGCGAATTGAAGATGCCGAAACGCTTTAAGCGCAATCTCAGTCACATCTATGCTTTTGATGATACAAAGGCGAGTAAGCGGATTTTTGAAGCGATGCAACATCATTTTCATCTATAACAGACAAGGAGCAACGAGACGGTATACCGTTTCATTGCTCCTTTTTCATCGACAAAATTCCAACGAGATCCCGTCCGCAATCTGTGAGGACTGCTTTAACAGCTCCCGCTTGACTGGATCAATCCAGTAATACTGAACACGTTCACCAAACGCAACGTGAACGCAAAGTGTCTCTACGTGTTCGCCTGACTCGGTCATCAATAGATCGTACCGCAGAGGTTGCACCTGAACCGGCACCTCACGTCCGGAAACGGCACTGAAGCCGCTAAACGAGAGCGTCGAATCAACAGCCAGTGGTAATACTCGCAACAACAATTCGATTGAAAACAGATCAACACTTTCGGTATGAATCGGTAGGACAGACTGCTCATTGCCTCGCGTAATTACGACTGCATCCGCTCGATACAACGCATGCACGGTTTGGACGCCATCTTGGTACTCGACGAATTCGAGTGGCGTATAGTCTTCTGCATCAATCGTCAGGCGGATCGTTCGATTGCCGATTTTTTCTGACACCAATTTTTGCTCCCGTACTAGGATGGATTGATGTGATGTCTTTTCTAACCGAATCGTTTCGTAGGTCTGTCCGATCTGAACCGTTTCTCCTTTTTCTATCCAGTAGATCTGTTTTTCGTCTTGTCCCTCGATGAGGGGATAGGTCGTCCTTTTCCATTTCATATCTCTTTCTCCCTTCTTAAGAATCCGATGGAAGACAGCTGATGAACTGCTGCTTCTCGGACTTGCTCCGGCGTTTTCGCTGTCGTATCAATCGGACAGACCGGAAACTGTTTATACCATTTCTCTTCAAGTGCCCAGAGCGGTTGATGTTGTTCAAAGGATTGGCGAGTTCTTGTTTGATCAGCGTCCCGACGCGTTTGTAAGAGTTGGTCTGTCGCGCGTAAATAAAGAATCTGATCGGATCGGCACCTTCTTAATGCCTCAAGTTCTGCCTTTAAACGGGATTCCATATCCCAGTCGTGCCCATGTACCTGCGGATAATGGAGCGTATAGAATTCAAGATCTTCCGGACCACGATCTAATATAATGTGTCCGTTCGGAAAGTGACGAAATCGTTCGAGTTCCGCTTGAATGAACAATCGTTGATTCTCAACGAATCCGTCTTCGGTTCGGATGTCTAACCCGAGCTCCTTTCGTTTTTGAACGATCGGATATGGATTTTCATAATAGACATGAAGCTCCAGGTAAGCATCTTCGAGCGCTTGCGCAAGCGTCGTCTTCCCGGATGCCATGGCGCCTTGGATCGAGATGATGGTTCTCATGAATGGCGTTCCTCCTATCTGTATATGCTTAAGTATTAAAAAAATACGAACCGAGGTCTGGATGACTGATCAATTCCTTTAACTGACTTTGTTCTGCACCCGGGATTTGCTCAAGCGTCCTAAGAATGGCCAGGAGTCGTAACCAGTCTGCAAGGTTCGATAGCTGGATTGACGAAAC
>NZ_DJUM01000039.1:24473-24690 GCF_002440475.1 Exiguobacterium sp. UBA6282
TCGTCGCATCATGCCAATCAATGACGACGAATCTTTCATCCGCTGTCACGAGGATGTTCTGAAAATGAAAGTCCCCATGGAGCAATCCTTGCTGTGGTGGAACGTGAAGCGTCTCTAACAATTGTTCCGCCTTCAAACGTAATTCAGGTGATAGATGACGCAATTTTTGATAGGTGACATCGTGCCATCCAGGTGCTACAAGCGATTGATGCTGATG
>NZ_DJUM01000039.1:24752-27380 GCF_002440475.1 Exiguobacterium sp. UBA6282
TGCCGTCAATCCGTTGCATCTCAATGCACGGCGAATCTTCTAATTCAACGGCATATACGTTTGGCGTCGGGATAGTCGTCCGCTCAAGTTCTTCAAGCATACGAAATTCCTGTACGATTCGCTGTATTTCAATCGATTCGCGGAAGTATTTGCGTACTCGTTCGTCAGAGATTGTCATCACGGTTGCGGTAGAACCTTTATTTACGTTAGTCATCGCCATATTTCTCCTATCACTTATTTCGTTATATCGTTTCTCAAATCATCCAGCCAATCCTTCTAATAAACGCATCACTTTTCCATCTTTTATCGTCTTCTTGATGCTTCAGGCTGAAACGCGTCCAGTGCAACAAAAAATCTTGAATGAACAGTTCATTCAAGATTTTTGTTTTACCCTTTGCTTCAAATGGAGACGTGATGCGCTGTCCGTTTTTTTTGAACATACTCCATCAAGATCGGTCGTTCCGGTGGATTGAGGTTTTCTGGTAGCTGATCGATAGCGAAAAAGCGTAATTCTGCGACTTCTGACGGATCCCGAACTACTTCACCCGAATAAGCTGTACACAGAAATGCCGAGATGACATTATAGACTTCATCCCCGTGCGGATACTTATAGTAAAACGCATCACCCGAATAGACGTTCAATAATTCGAGGTGCTCTGCTTCAAGACCGGTCTCTTCCCTTAATTCTCGTTTTGCTGTCTCTACGAGCGTCTCCCCGATCTCAAGCGCTCCACCAGCGAGTCCCCAGCAATCATTATCTTGCCGAAGTTGTAATAAGACTTCTTGTTTATCGTTGACGACGATGACACACGCTCCTGCCATGACGAGCGGTCGTGTGCCGACGATTTTGCGTAATTCTGTGATGTATCCCATGTCATTCAGTCCTTTTTCATTTAAATCACTCTCGTTCGGACGCGCATCCGTTTGAGCCCCGTCAATAGGAGACATAACAAGATGATGCCCGAAACGAACAGTACGTACGTATGAATCGTAAAGAGGGAACGGAAATCGATTGCGACAACATTCTGCTGCATCTCAATCCAACTACTTAGTAGGATTCCACTGATTGCAAATAAGATGAGTACGCCGACCTGTCGACGTGTCAACGTAACATACGTCAAAACGCGCATGCCTTCACGGATCACGAACGGTAGGAGAACGAGGAGGGCTGCGACCGGTAAGATGACCGGGTCACCGCCTTGCTGAATCGGCATCGACCGGGTCAAATAGCCAAACAGAAAAAAGAAACCACACACGAACAACAATAATCCGAACGCGATACTCGCATTCACCGCTTTATTCATCTTACTTCCCTCACTTTTTAGAATAATGAATTATGAAGAAACGGCACTTTGATGCCATACGCCCGCTGCATCCAGCCGGACCCGATGTCTGCCGTCGAGTTCCATCTCGATCGGACTGACCTTTGCCGTCTTCGGTGAGAACAACCATGTCCGTCCTTCCGGGACGAGCAAGATATGCGTTCCATCCGCGACCGGTCCGAGGAAGTTGAGTGACGCGCCGTTGAGCGGACGTTCCCGTCGTTCGAGAACGCCGATTTCCGCTAACTGCTCACCCACTTCAAGCACGTCTTTCACCGTCAGACTCATCTCACCGATTCCGAGGATGTCGGACACATCAAACGTCGGTTCCGCTTTAGATGGATTGATTTGATGCCGCGCGATCAGCTCCAAGACATTTTCATCTGGATCATAAAAATAGCAGGAATGCGAGTCCGTGAAGTCAAAATAAATCTCGTCCTGTCCATCTTCGATCAAGAGTGGTGTCCGTTCTACGAGCCACGCTTTTCCTTGTTGGAAGACGTTTTCCGGAATGTTGAACGCCATATGGTATTGCGTATCAACATCGTCCGTCTGTCGATATGTCAGTTGATCGGTACCGATTTGCATCGTAAACGACTCGTTCGTTTCCGAGACGAGCGGGAATCCGATCTGTTTTATGTAAAAATCCTTCATCGCCGGTAGATAGCGTGTCACAAGAATGGTTTTTGAAATGTTCAAGCTGATGACCTTCCTTCATTTGCAGTAAAATTTATCAAAAAGCGATATGCTTTATTTTACCACTAATGGTAAAATCATGACGAATGGAAAGTCTGATTTTTCAGATATATTTATACCTGAGAGGATGTTTTGATGAAATTATTAATCGCTCAACCAAAACGCGAGACCGGACTCGAGCAATTCGAACGTGAAATCGCCGCTTATCCTGAAGTCGATCTGATTGTCTACCCGGAAGGCTATTGTACGGTCGCAGAACTCGAACGCGTGCAACACCTTGCCAAACAGTTCAAAACAGCCATCGTCCTCGGTTACAAGGATGAAGCGAATCTCGATCGCGCTGTCATCATCGATGCGACCGGGACGATTCTGCTTGATCGCGCCAAAACACCAGAAGCTGGACCGCTTTATACACCATCAACAGCAAACGACGGGTTATTCCGCTATGGATACGTCCTCTGCCGTGAAATCTTCTTAGGAAACGACGGACTACGCGAGGAATCCGGACTTGATCTCATCTTCAACCCGATTGGCGTCGGCATGTTCAGCGAGGAACAGTACGTTGAGTGGTCCGGTGAAGCGCGTATCATCAGTCAGGCGCAACAAGCGC
>NZ_DJUM01000010.1:0-29429 GCF_002440475.1 Exiguobacterium sp. UBA6282
TTGCAGGTCGGTCTTTTTGTGTAATCATTTTAAAGGAAAAGGAGTTTTTTCATGAAACACGAACTTCCTATTGTATATGCACTTCAACGTCACTTAGATCGAACGCCCATCTCATGGCATGTTCCTGGACATAAGAATGGGACTCTGACACCTCTTCCTGACTTTTTTAAATGGGACGTCACAGAATTACCTGGTCTAGATGATTTTTATCATCCGGAAGAGGCTATTGCAGACGCAATAGCTTTGCTTCAAAAAGTCTACGATGCAAAAGCGAGTCATTTCCTTGTGAATGGTTCGACTGTTGGGAACTGGGCGATGCTTGCAGCTGTAGCAACAAGAGGAGAGCGTGTTTATGTACAGCGTAATTCACATAAATCGGTATTTAATGCACTCGAATGGTTAGGAATCGAACCGATCTTTCTTGAACCAGATACCCATAAAGAAACGGGAATCAGTGGTCATGTTTCACGTGAAACATTAAAGGAAGCGTTTACGAAATATCCAGGAGGAGTTGGCGTGTTTATCACTTCACCGACATATTACGGAGAAGTGGCTGATATCACGTCACTCGTTCAGCTCACGACGTCGCACGGACTCCCTTTATTAGTGGATGAAGCACACGGTGCACACTTCGGTAAAGCATTTGGTGTTCGTTCTGCATTTGAATTAGGAGCAACCGCTGTTGTCCAGTCTGCCCATAAAACGCTTCCTGCACTGACGATGGGAGCATGGATGCACGAGCGATTTTCGGAAAAGATGAGAAGAAAGTTACAGCGAGCGCTCCAAGCGTTTCAAACCTCAAGTCCTTCGTATTTGTTACTGGCTTCATTAGACTATGCCCGTTCCTATCGTGAACAATGGACAGTTGAAGGTATGTCAGATATTCAGGTTAGTCACGATGCGTTTATCGAATCACTTCAACGGTTCGATCATATGACCGTCCTTCGCTTCGATGATTGGTCACGGATGACATTAACGTATGAGGGATATTCAGGAGATGCGTTGTTGCACGCGTTACGAGCTGTTCAACTCGATGCGGAATTTGCTCTAGGAGATCACGTCGTCTGTATTTTGCCACTTCGTCCGCTAGCAAAGTCTGAGCAGGATGACTGGGTTCATCGTGTCGAACGCGCCATTCAAATGATGAAATCAGAAGGAATTCCTTTGAAAAGGTATATCGAGCAACCAATTATGGGTAAAATACAGGTATCTGCTTTAGCTTGTTCTTATGAACAGTTAGAACAAGCAACAGGTACGTTCCGTCAGCTGGATGAGTGTATCGGTCATGTTTCACTCGAAACCATTATTCCGTACCCGCCAGGCATTCCATTGATCGTCAGAGGCGAACGCATTACGGCGGAACAGGTACTACGTTTACGACATTATCAAACCGTAGCCGTTCATTTGCAAGGGGGCGAACAATTGCAACAAGGAGCGTTACGCGTCATAGAGGAAGGGTTTGAAAGATGAAAGGTACGTTCATTACTGTCGAAGGACCGGATGGTGCCGGGAAAACGACACAACTACAATTGCTTAATGATGTGTTAAAAGAAAAGGGCTATAATGTCATGATGACCCGTGAGCCAGGTGGCACACGCGTTGGGAACGAAATTCGTTCATTGATTTTAAATCCTGATTTTGAAGAAATGAAAGAGATGACGGAAATTCTGCTGTATGCAGCGTCTCGTGCCCAGCATGTCGAAGAATTGATTCGACCGGCGTTAGAGGCAGGCACAATCATCTTATGTGACCGATTCGTTGATGCCTCACTTGCCTATCAAGGATATGGGCTTGGACATCCGATTGATCTCGTGCGTCATATTAATGATTCTGCAACAGGTGGATTAGCGCCAGACCGGACGTATTTATTTGATTTAACGGTAACGGATTCTAAAAAACGAATGATGGACCGGGGAGCACTTGATCGAATCGAGCAACGAGATGATGCGTTTCGTGCCCGTGTCTATGATGGTTTCAAACAGATTGCGGCATCGGACCCAGAACGGGTACAGATTGTACAAGCCAATCGATCGATTGAAGTGATTCATCAGGACTTAGTGGAAGATGTCATTACGTATTTAGAAGAAAAGGAGAGATTCTCATGAAAATGGTCATTACGATTGTTCAAGATAAAGACAGCTTACGTTTGGCGGAAGCGCTTGTCGAGCATGATTTCCGCGCAACGAAACTAGCAACGACAGGTGGTTTTCTTAAAGAGGGAAACACGACGTTCATGATTGGTGTACAGAGTGAGCGTCTCGATGATCTGTTAAGATTGATCAAAAAGAATTGTTCGAGTCGTGAACAGATGGTCTCTCCAATCTCACCAATGGGTGGTCATGCCGATTCTTATATCCCGTACCCTGTTGAAGTCCAGGTAGGCGGGGCAACGGTCTTCGTCTTGCCAATCGAAGGGTTTCACCAATTCTAATGCAGACGTTTCATGAACTGGAACAGACACAATCGGTCATTTCGACGATTCTTCAAAATTCGTTACGAAACGATCGAATCAATCACGCTTATATCTTCACTGGAGACTATGAGCCGCTTCTACTTGAAGCGGCTCACTTGTTCGCGAAAAGCCTTTTTTGTGAGACCCCGGTCGATGTAGAGCCGTGTGGTGTCTGTCGTAGCTGTCGGCGGATGGAAAGTGGTAACTTGGTCGATTATTATGAAATCGAACCAGATGGCGCGACCATCAAAAAAGAACAGATTCAACAATTGATGCATGATCTCTCACTCCGAGGACTTGAAGGCGATCGTCAGATTTATGTCATTACACAGTCCCATAAGATGACTCCCCAAGCAGCGAACAGTTTGCTGAAGTTCTTTGAGGAACCAGGAGAAGGAAAAGTGGCCTTATTGTTGACGAATCAACCTCAACTCCTTTTACCTACGATTCGATCGCGGGGACAGTTATTAAGTTTTCGTCCAGCGGATCGTCAAATGATTGGCGAGGTTTTATCTGAAAAAACGGGACGGGACCACGAGTTGACGCAACTGGCAGCGCGTGTCTATCCAAAAGTCGAGGATGCAGAAGAAGCATTACTCGAAGACTGGTTTGTAAATGCGCGAGCGTCAGTGTTACAATTGATGGAGGAATTAGCGAATCGTCCGGCTGATTTACCACTGTTCGTACAAGAGAAATGGATGGGACAATTCAAGAACCGTCAGGATGTCCGAATTGGCCTTGAACTCGTCACTTGTTTCTTCGAGGATGTCTTACGCCTGAAACTGAATCCGGCGTGGGAAGGTATGACCTATACGAATAGTAAACCCCAACTTGAACAGATGGGGTCCAAGAGCCAGACGACGATCACCCGCTGGTTACAAGCTGTGCTTGCCGCAGTCCGACGGGTCGAAGCGAATGTTAATCCCCAATTAACAGTTGAGCGTCTCATGTTTGACTTACAGAAAGGGTAGAGCGACATGCTAGAAGTAGTAGGCGTTCGCTTTAAAGAAGCGGGCAAAATTTATTATTTTGCACCTGGACAAGAGTCATTATCACGAGGACAAGCAGTCATCGTTGAGACGGTACGGGGCATTGAATATGGCGAAGTGGTCATCGCCGATAAACAAATGGACGAAGAAGATGTGGTGTTGCCACTGAAATCCATTCTTCGAATTGCTGACGATAAAGATGCAATGATCGTCCGCGAAAATAAAGTCGCAGCGCTTGATGCGCATGCGGTATGTGTCGAAAAAATCCGTGAACATAAACTCGATATGAAATTGGTCGATGTCGAGTACACGTTTGACCGCAATAAGGTCATCTTCTACTTCACGGCAGAAGGACGTGTTGACTTCCGTGAGCTTGTCAAAGATTTAGCGGCTGTTTTCCGGACACGCATCGAACTCCGTCAAATCGGTGTTCGAGATGAAGCGAAGTTACTTGGAGGCATTGGTCCATGTGGTCGTGTCTTATGTTGTTCATCTTTCCTTGGCGAGTTCGAACCGGTCTCGATCAAGATGGCAAAAGATCAAAACCTGTCGTTGAATCCGACGAAGATTTCAGGGGTGTGTGGTCGTTTAATGTGCTGTCTAAAATATGAGAACGATACGTATGAAGAGATGCGCCGTGACTTGCCGGACTATGGAAAACGTTTGACGGTACCTGAAGGCGAAGGACGCGTCGTTGGCTTGAACATCCTCGATCAAGTCGTTCAAATTGAACTGAAGGATCGTTCCCGCGTCTTGACGTATTCGATGGAAGAACTATTATCCGTTGGTGCCGTAAAACCAAAACGACCAAAAGAATAACGGGGTGCATACGCGTGGAGAGAGTCGATAAAAAAGAAATCATTACGCGTGTCGATGCGATTGAGCAACAGATTCATTTGCTGACTGAGCATCTGAGCGTGTTAAAGGATCAGCTGGCTTACATGATGGAAGAGAACCAACATCTGTATCTGGAGAATCATCATCTTCGGGAAAAAGTCGAACGCGATGAACAACAGCCGGTCACGGAAGCGGAAGAAGCGGAAGCAGGCGTTGGTGCGGGCTATGACAATCTCGGACGATTGTACCAGGAAGGGTTCCACATCTGTAACTTGCATTATGGACAAGTGCGAAAAGACGGCGATTGTCTCTTCTGCTTATCCATGTTAACGAAACATTGAGAGGCTGACTTCTACATGAGTCAGTCTTTTTTTCGGAAAGGAAGGCACGGCATGTTTGAACTATTACCAGACGAACGACTTGATTATCTCTTAGGACAAGAAGGGAAAATCATTCAAAGTCCATCCGTCTTCTCCTATTCACTCGATGCGGCATTGCTCGCACGATTTGCATGGGTTCCAATTCGACAGGGGCGGATTGCCGATCTTTGCTCTGGGAACGGTGCGATCCCACTCTTTTTATCCTACCGGACGAAAGGGCAGATCACGGGTCTTGAAATTCAGCCGCGACTAGCGGAGATGGCGCGACGTAGCATTAACTTGAATGAACTGAACGACCAGATTGAGATAATTGATGGTGACGTCAAAGAGGCGGGGGCACGTCTTGGATACGGCATCTATGATGCTGTCACCTGTAATCCGCCTTATTTTTTAGCCAACGAGACATCAAACCAAAACCAAAGTGAACATTATACGATCGCAAGGCATGAAGTCCTCTGTACACTTGAAGACTGTATTCGTGGTGCATCTGATTTGTTAAAACAAGGCGGAAAGGCAGCGTTCGTCCATCGACCGGAACGACTGCTCGATATCGTCACTTTGATGCGAACATACCGCTTGGAACCGAAACGGATGCAGTTGATTTATCCGAAGGCAGGGAAGGAAGCGAACATGCTTTTGATCGAGGGGATCAAGGATGCAAAACCTGGACTGAAGGTTCTTTCCCCGTTCATCGTCTATGAAGCGGACAACTCGTATGCGGCTCAGATGAAGGAACTGTTCGATGTCTGAGCATGCAGTCTATATCGTTCGTTGCCAAGATGATACGTATTATACGGGTTACGCAGTAGACGTCACGCAACGCATCGCAACACATAATGCAGGCAAGGGGGCGAAGTATACACGTGCCCGTCTGCCGGTCGTCCTCGTTCATGAGGAAATTTTCGCGACAAAATCAGAAGCGATGAAGCGGGAATAC
Organism: Exiguobacterium sp. UBA6282; assembly: GCF_002440475.1. Lineage (NCBI taxonomy): Bacteria > Bacillati > Bacillota > Bacilli > Caryophanales > Exiguobacterium > Exiguobacterium sp. UBA6282. The sequence goes on from NZ_DJUM01000010.1 coordinate 5,596, forward strand.
GCGATTAAACAATTGACACGTTCACAGAAAGAGCGTTTGATTCAAGGAGGAACCTCATGAAAGCGACAAGTAGCTATCAACAGCAAGGAGTCGGTCTCTATATCGTCCCGACACCAATCGGCAATTTAGAAGACATGACGTATCGAGCTGTCCGGATCTTACAGGAATCTGATATCGTCGCAGCAGAAGATACCCGGCAGACGATGAAACTGTTTCGGCATTTTTCGATTGAGACGAAGCTGGTCAGTTACCACGAACACAATAAACAAACAAGTGGCGAACGACTACTCGCTGATTTAGAGGCGGGAAAGCAAATTGCCCTCGTCTCCGACGCCGGGATGCCCGGTATTTCGGACCCGGGAAGCGATTTGATCCGCCAAGCGATCGCAGCAGATATTCCTGTCATCGTTCTTCCGGGTGCGAACGCTGCATTGACAGCCCTTGTCGCGTCCGGTCTGTCGACAGAACGCTTTTTGTATTATGGTTTTTTGCCACGAAAGAAAAAAGAACGCCGCGAAGCGTTAGAGCAATTGAAATACGAATCAGGAACACTCATCTTTTATGAAGCACCGCATCGATTGAAAGAGATGTTGCAAGGGATCGAAGAAGTACTTGGTGATCGCCAGGTGACGTTAGCCCGAGAACTAACGAAACGGTATGAAGAGTATATTCGTGGAAGTGTGAGTGAATTACGCGCTTGGGCAGCAGAAGACGTTCGAGGTGAGTTCGTCGTCCTTGTCGAAGGATCAAACGAAGAACGACCGGATGCCGTCATTCAAGACAGTGATCCGCTCGAGCAAATCCGTCGGTATATCGAAGAGGGCGAAAAGCCGAATGCAGCGTTGAAGCGTGTCGCAAAAGAACGAGGACTGGATCGTCAGGAACTGTACCTCGCGTTTCACGAAGCAGATTAAAAAAAGAAGCCCCGTTAAGGAGCTTCCTTTTTTGTTTATTCGTTGCTTGCGTAATGACGATCGAGGAAATCTTTTAATTCAACGAGAACGCGTTGTGCGCCATCTGGTGAAAGAATCAATTTACCATCAGCCAATTTGAAGTTATCTTCTGATACTTCACCTGTCACTTGGCAAGTCATGTTTGGTTTATATTTTTTAAGGATGATCTGTTCGTTGTCGACATAGATCTCGAGGGCATCCTTTTCTGCGATTTGAAGTGTACGGCGTAATTCGATTGGAATTACGACACGACCGAGCTCGTCTACTTTACGTACAATACCTGTTGATTTCATTTTGTTGTTCCTCCTTTGATGTCATGGATCTCTTTTTCTTTTGAAAAATCGTCAAAATTCGACATCGTTTCTATAGAATGTAGAATACTAGACTTTCCAAAAGTAGTCAACCAATCTGAATAGCTTGAAATCAAAATGTCATTTATTTCTCAAAAAACCCATATTTGAAACGATTTATTAATATATTTTCCCTTTTTAAAGGAAATGAAACTATAGAGTGTGTTTTTTTGTAATTTGATGTCTGATGTCAAAAAATGTTTCGATTCGACAAAAAGTGAATTTCGACATCAGTCCCGTAACAGCGTATAATAGCCTATAATGAAGATGGAAATAAGAGAACGGAGGAATAACATGGCAAAGACATTTTATATCACGACCCCGATTTATTATCCAAGTGCAAAACTACATATCGGTCACGCGTATACGACGGTGGCTGGAGATGCAATGGCACGGTACAAACGACTTCAAGGATTCGACGTCCGGTATTTGACAGGTAGCGATGAGCACGGTCAAAAGATCCAGGAAAAAGCAGCAGAAGCAGGTATCTCGGAACAGGCATTCGTCGATGGTGTCGTCGAGCAGATTAAAGTCTTATGGGATCGTCTCGACATCTCGTACGATGATTATATCCGGACGACAGAACCACGTCACAAGAAAGTCGTCGAAAAAGTGTTCGAGACACTTCTTGAATCAGGCGATATCTACCTAGGTGAATACGAAGGTTGGTATTCGATTCCGGATGAGACGTACTATACGGAATCACAACTCGTCGACGGAAAGAGCCCCGATAGTGGACACCCAGTCGAACTCGTTCGCGAAGAATGTTACTTCTTCCGGATCAGCAAGTACGCGGACCGTCTGCTTGAGTACTTTGAAGCGAATCCGTCATTTATCTTGCCAGAATCACGTAAACACGAAATGATCAATAACTTCATTAAACCGGGTCTCCAAGACTTAGCGGTCTCACGGACGACATTCAACTGGGGTGTACAAGTCCCATCGAATCCGAAGCACGTCGTCTACGTCTGGATCGATGCGTTGACGAACTATATCTCGTCACTCGGTTATGGTACGGACGATCATGGTAATTTCGATAAGTACTGGCCAGCAGATGTTCATCTCGTCGGAAAAGAAATCGTTCGTTTCCACACGATCATTTGGCCGGCACTCTTGATGGCACTTGATCTCCCATTACCGAAGAAAGTCTTCGCACACGGTTGGTTGTTGATGAAAGACGGAAAAATGTCGAAATCAAAAGGGAACGTCGTTGATCCGATCCCATTGACGGATCGTTACGGTCTTGACGCCCTTCGTTATTACTTGTTACGCGAAGTTCCATTCGGTTCAGATGGTATGTTCACACCTGAAGCATTCGTTGAGCGGATGAACTACGATTTAGCAAACGACCTTGGGAACTTACTCAACCGAACGATCGCGATGGTCACGAAATACTTTGACGGTGAGATCCCAGCCTATACAGGCAATGTGACACCGTTTGATGCGACACTCTCGGATCTTGCAAAAGAAACGGTCACGAAAGTCGAAGCATCGATGGAACACATGGAATTCTCTGTCGTGCTATCGAACATTTGGCAATTAATCAGCCGTGCCAATAAATACATCGATGAGACACAACCGTGGGTTCTTGCAAAAGACGAATCCAAAACGGCGGAACTCGGTTCGGTCATGGTGCATCTCGTCGGTGTCTTACGTCACGTGGCGATCATGTTGCAACCGTTCATGACGCGTTCACCAAAAGAGATCTTCGCGCAACTTGGTCTCTCCGGACAAGCGATGGACTGGGCAGCGCTCGAGAAATTCGCAGACATCACACCAGGAACAAAAGTTGGTACAGCGACACCGATTTTCCCACGTCTCGATGTCAAAGAAGAGGTCGAAGCAATCGTCGACATGATGCATCAAGCTTCTGCAGCACGTGTGGAGGAAGAGGAAGTCGAAGAGGCTGATGAAGACATTCGTCCGGAAACGACGATCGATGTCTTTGATCAGATCGAGTTACGTGTCGGTGAAGTCGTGACGGCTGAAAAGATCAAGAAGGCGAAAAAACTACTGAAGTTACAAGTCGATATGGGCAAAGAAACACGCCAAATCGTCTCTGGTATCGCGCAGTGGTATGAGCCGGAAGATTTAGTCGGACGTAAGGTCATCGTCGTAGCGAACTTAAAACCGGTCACGTTACGTGGCGAACTCTCCCAAGGAATGGTCCTTGCTGCTGAGAAAGCAGGAAAACTTGAACTCGCGACGGTCCCATCAACGATGGCAAACGGCGCAAGCGTAAAATAAAACCGATGCCTGTGGACTTCATGTCACAGGCATTTTTTTAAAGAAGGAGTCGAATAAGATATGTTAATCGATACACACACACACTTGAATGCAGACCAATTCGCGGAAGACGTTCATGAAACGATCGAGCGGGCACGTGCAAACGGCGTTTCACCGATGATCGTCGTCGGATTTGATCATAAGACAATCGACCGCGCGATGGAACTCGTCGAAGCGTACGATGATCTTTATGCGGTCATCGGATGGCATCCCGTCGACTCGATTGATTTTGATGAGGAAGCCTATCAAAAGGTCGAACGATTGATGGATCATGAAAAAGTCGTTGCGCTTGGAGAAATCGGACTCGACTACCACTGGGATACGTCACCGAAAGACGTCCAACAGGAAGCTTTCCGCAAACAGATCCGTCTCGCGAAGCAGAAGAAAAAACCGATCGTCATCCATAACCGGGAAGCGACAGAAGATACGTTACGAATCCTCGAAGAAGAGGATGCAAAAGAAGTCGGTGGTATTTTGCATAGCTACAGTATGAGTGCTGAATTGTTACCGCGTTGCCTAGCGATGAACTTCTATATTTCACTTGGTGGACCTGTTACGTTCAAAAACGCGAAAATGCCAAAACGTGTTGCACAGGAAGTACCGCTCGATCGTTTACTCGTTGAGACGGACTGTCCGTATCTGACACCAACACCACACCGCGGTAAACGCAACGAGCCGGCTTACGTTCGGTTCGTCGCTGAAGAAATTGCGCAGCTCCGTGGCATGATGTATGCCGATGTGGAAGCAGCAACAACGGAAAATGCAAAACGGGTCTTCCGTTTGCCATGATGCGTTCGTTGACGTTCATTACAATCGGGTGCAGCCTGCTACTTGCGGCTGCACTCGTCTATGGGATGATGGATCATCCACGAACCGTGACTGTTTTGATTGATGGACAAGAGCAACAGGTGAAGACAATGGCTGATTCCGTTTATGGCGTTCTCAAAGAAGCCGGTATTACGACGCGTGACAATGATGTGATTGAACCGGCTCTTAGTGCCGACCTGCCGAAAAAACGATTAATCGTCATTCAGCGGGCAAAAGAAATCACATTGATCATGGGCTACGGTGAGTCCCGTCGCGTCCGGACGCAGGCGCGTCAAGTAAAGGATCTACTTGCAGAGCGCGGTATCAAGAAAGCCGACACGGATGATATCTATCCGTCTTCTGACGCTGTATTGACGAGTGGTATGACGGTGCGGTACCGCGAAGCTTTTCCCGTTGATCTCGTCGTCGGGGGAAAAGCCCGACAACTCTACACGTATGAAACGACGGTCCGCGAATTGTTAGAACGGGAAGGAATCCGTCTTCAAAAGGAAGATCGGGTCGCTCCAAATCCCGATACCCGCGTGACGGAAGGGACGTTGATTACGGTCAACACGACACGTCGTGCGACGTTGACACAGGATCAACTCGTTCCGTTTGAGATCGAAGAAGTCGAGGATCCGACCTTACCGGAAGGCGAGCAACTGGTGACGACATCAGGTCGTCCGGGTGTCCGAACGAAAAAGTATCAATTGACGTTAGCTGACGGTCTTAGTAAAGAGAAAAAACTGATTAATGACCAAGTGACACGGACGCCGATCAAACAAGTCGTCAAAGTCGGGACAAAACCGATTGAGACACCAATCGAAGCGCCCGTCTTCAACGAAAAACAAGCGACCAATCCGCTAACTGAAACACCGAAAGCCGATGCGGATCTTGATTTTGAGAGTGCGAAGAGCTTGATGGTCGAAGCGACGGCGTATACGAACGACCCAGCTTCGAATGGCAGTCGTTTGTACAATGGTCGTGCCTTGACAGCGACCGGGTATGACGTGACCGATACGATCACCTATCAAGGTTTGCCGATCATCGCGGTTGATCCGAAGGTCATTCCGCTTGGCACGAAGGTCTACGTCGAAGGGGTTGGTCTTGCGATCGCTCTCGATACAGGTGGTGCCATTAAAGGCAATAAGATTGATATTTTAGTCGATGGTGAACAAAAAGCAAAGACGTTCGGTCGAAAACAACTGCAAGTCTGGGTCATTCCTAGTGCAACGGAAGCGGACACGTGACGCTTCCTTGTTTTTTTTGTGGAAACAGGTACAATTACGAGAGTGTTTGAAGAAGGTGGAGAGATCATGCGGAAACGCTTAAAAGAAGTCATCGTCGTCGAAGGACGAGATGATACGACACGATTACAAGAAGTCTTTGATGTCGATACAATTGAAACGAACGGTTCAGCCGTTAATGAACAGACGATGCAACGCATTGAGAAGGCCCTCGAACGACGCGGTGTCATCATTTTCACGGATCCTGATTTTCCAGGAGATCGTATCCGTGCCCGAATCAATGAACGTGTACCAGGCTGTAAACATGCCTATCTTCCGCGTGCTCAAGCAAAAGATAAGCGCGGTAAAATTGGTGTTGAACATGCCTCACCTGCCGCAATCGAAGAGGCGCTCGCTGCTGTCTATGAGACGGAAGAAGCACCGGTTGCCGAAGTGACACGTGAGATGATTTTGGCAGCTGATTTGATTGGTGGACCAGCAGCCTCGATCCGTCGTCGTCGTCTCGGTCAGATTCTTGCGATTGGTGAACCGAATGCAAAACAACTCGTCAAACGTGTCGCATCAATCCGGATCACGCTGGCGGAATGGGAAGCAGCGTTGAAACAACTAGAGGAGGAAGAAGTTTGAAAGACATTGCTACATTGCACCGGACGAAAGAAATTTTAGCGAAACATGGCTTTTCGTTTAAAAAATCGTTAGGGCAAAACTTTTTAATCGATTTAAATGTATTAGGAAACATCGTCGGAGCAGCTGGATTAACGCCTGAGAGTGGTGTACTCGAGATCGGACCAGGAATCGGCTCATTGACGGAACAATCGGCGAAACAGGCGAAAAAAGTCGTTGCTCTTGAAATCGATCAACGATTGTTACCGATTCTTGATGATACACTTGCACCATATCCCCATACGAAGGTCATTCACGGTGATGCTCTTGAACTCGATCTTTCGACGATCGTTGCTGAAGAGTTCACGCAAGAAGGCATCACCGACATTGCCGTCGTCGCGAACCTCCCGTATTATGTCACGACACCGATTATCATGCGGATCCTTGAAGCGAAAGCACCGTTTCGGACGCTCGTCATGATGATTCAAAAGGAAGTCGCTGAACGAATCGGTGCAAAACCAGGCACGAAAGCATATGGATCTCTATCGATCGCGATTCAATACTATGCGGAAGCTGAAGTCTGCTTCACGGTCCCAAAACAAGTCTTCATTCCAGCACCAAACGTCGATTCAGCAGTCATCCGCTTGAACATTCGAAAAGAGCCGGCGGTACAGACACAGGATGAGGCACTCTTCTTTGAAATCGTCCGAGCAAGTTTTGCACAACGTCGGAAAACGATTCTAAACAACTTGACGACACACTTCGGGAAAACGGAAAAAGCGGCGGTCGAAGCGGCATTGTTAGAAGCTGGAATCGAACCACGTCGTCGCGGAGAAACGCTCAGCCTGCAGGAATTCGCACAGTTAGCGGATGCACTTTTGCCAATTAAAAAACGTTGACGGATACGAGTAGAACAGATATAATATTTCCCCTTTCTAATATTTATTTAATATGCTATAATAAATATTAGTGAGGTGAAGCGTATGCCAAAGACGTTGAACGAAATCAGACATGTTTTCGAAACACATGTTGGTGAAAGACTGACGCTAAAAGCAAGCGGCGGTCGTAAAAAGGTCGTAACCCGAATCGGAACGCTCGTTGAGACGTATCCTTCGGTGTTTGTAGTCAAGCTAGACGCAGAGCGCCACAATGTCGAGCGAGTTTCTTATAGCTACGCCGACGTGCTAACAGACTCCGTACAAATCGAATTTGCGAATTCGTAAACTTACCTTCCGAAGCGGACAAAATGTTCGCTTCTTTTTTTGTGGAAAGGTTGATACAATTCCTACAGGAAACGAACTAGAGGAGGAACGGCACGATGACGATTATTGTAAAGGCTCCGGCCAAGATCAACCTAGTCCTGGATGCGACGGCAAAGCGCCCGGACGGCTATCACGATGTACATATGGTGATGACGACAGTCGATTTGGCAGACCGTCTAGAATTGACGGAGCTGCCGTCAGGAGAAATTCGAATGAATGCCCAGCATGCTTACGTTCCGAACGACGAACGTAATCTTGCTTATAAAGCAGCAGCGATCTTAAAAGAAAAATACGACGTCAAGACAGGAGTAGAGATCTTCTTAGAGAAACACATTCCAGTTGCAGCCGGACTCGCTGGTGGATCCAGTGACGCGGCAGCGACGTTACGCGGATTAAATGAGTTGTGGCAACTCGGTTTGACGCTTGAAGAGTTGGCGGAAGTCGGCGCAGCAGTGGGCTCTGACGTCCCGTTTTGTGTCATGGGTGGAACAGCGATTGCAACGGGTCGCGGAGAGAAGCTAGAAAAACTTGTCTCACCACCCCCATGCTGGGTTGTTCTTGCTAAACCGACGATCGGTGTTTCAACAGCTGACGTCTATGGTGCCCTCGACTTGAACACGGCAAAACGTCCGAACGTCGAAGCAATGATTGATGCGGTGAAGGCGCAAGATTTCCAAGCCATCTGCCAATCACTCGGTAATGTTCTCGAAGCGGTCACGTTGCCGATGCACCCAGAAGTCGAGCAAATCAAGGAATTCATGGCAAGTTGTGGCGCAGAAGGCGTCTTGATGAGCGGAAGTGGTCCGACGGTCTTTGCTCTAACGGAGCATGAAAATCGGGCACAACGTCTCTATAATGGATTACGCGGCTTTTGTAACGAAGTCTACGTCGTTCGTCTTTTAGGCGAAAACCATTGATAATATCCGTATGAAAATGATATATTCACTATTGAATATTCGGAATTACGGAGAGGTGGAACGAAACAAATGAAAATTCGGAGAAGTGGTCGATTGGTCGACATGACGCGGTACTTGCTTGACCATCCCCATCATCTCGTCTCATTGACGATTTTTGCAGAACGTTATAAATCGGCGAAATCGTCGATCAGTGAAGATTTAGATATCGTCAGCGAGATGTTAGAACATGAGGGAACAGGTCGTCTCGTTACAGTACCAGGTGCTGCGGGTGGCGTCATGTTCATTCCGACGTGGAGCAGTAAGAAGGCGTTACCGTTCATCGATGATCTATGTGAACGTGTCGCTCGTCCAGACCGACTGTTACCGGGGGGATACCTTTATTTGACGGACTTACTTGGAGATCCGAAGATGGTCAAACAAATGGGACAAGTGTTTGCATCTGTCTTTAGCCAAAAGAAAGTCGATGTCGTCATGACGATCGCAACGAAGGGGATTCCACTTGCTTATGCAGTCGCTGAGCAACTTGGTGTACCGTTCGTCATCGTGCGTTCAGATAGTCGTGTTACGGAAGGATCAACAGTCAGCATCAACTATGTCTCGGGTTCTTCAAAAGCGATCCGGACGATGGCACTCGCGCGTCGAAGTTTACCACGTGGAGCGAATGTCTTATTGATTGATGACTTCATGAAAGCTGGCGGAACGATTCGCGGAATGATGAGTCTCTTAAGCGAGTTTGAAGCAAAGGTCGCAGGTGTTGGTGTTTTGATCGAGGCAGAGGGTGCTGAGAAGAAGATGGTCAACGAATACGTCAGCTTAATGAAATTAGCGGACGTCGACGTCGACCTTGGTCAAATCCAAGTTAAGCGTGGAAACGTCGACCACTATTTCTCGGAAGCTGAGACTACCTGAAATTGACAGCCGCATGGATTGTAACTATACTGTAATTATCAAACTTTTGGAAATTATGCGTAAAAAGATTGGGAAAGACTAAACCTTTGTTTGTTTTAAGCCGTAAGTAGAAGTAGACAACGAAGAGTTGTGACAACGGTTAAAGGGGTGCGGACAAAATGAACGTTACGGACGTTAAAATTCGTCGCGTCGTAGCAGAGGGTCGAATGAAAGCACTTGCCTCTATTACGCTCGACCACGAATTCGTGGTACATGATTTGCGTGTCATCGAAGGGAACAGTGGTCTCTTCGTCGCCATGCCAAGCAAACGAACGCAAGAAGGTATCTTCCGGGATGTCGCTCATCCAATCAATGCATTAATGCGAAAAAAGGTCGAAGATTCAGTACTCGAAGCCTATGCGGCACGTGAGGATCAAGAAGAAGGCGTCTGTTACGAAGTCTCTTCTGCCCAAACGGCAGATCAAGCATAAGAAAAAGACAGGTTTTCTCTTCTTGGGAAAACCTGTCTTTTTTCTCGTTTTTTCATCGATTCCGCTTCGTCCCATCATTGAATAACGATGCTATTTTCGTTATAGTTGGAACGAGTGTACTATTTCAGAACGAAATCAACACTAATTTACGTGGAGGAGCGACAAGGATGAATCATTTCGCGGTAATTCTAGCAGCGGGTAAAGGAACTCGGATGAAATCGAAGCTTTACAAAGTACTTCACCCAGTCGCTGGGAAACCTATGGTACAGCACGTCGTCGATCAATTAGCGACGCTCGGCGTCAAGCGACAGGTCGTCATCGTCGGTCACGGTGCGGAATCCGTCAAAGAAGTGCTTGGCACATCGGTGGAATACGCACTTCAAAGTGAGCAGCTTGGCACAGGACATGCTGTTCAAATGGCAGAACCCGTACTCGGGAACGAACAGGGAGCAACGCTCGTCGTCTGTGGCGATACACCACTCTTGACGAGTGACACACTGGCTTCATTGTTACAACATCATGCGGAGACAAACGCAAAAGTGACCGTCTTGACGGCACTCGCTGACGATCCGACAGGTTACGGACGTATCGTTCGTAGCGGAGACGGAAACGTCTCGAAAATCGTCGAGCATAAGGATGCGAATGCAGAAGAGCTCGCGATTCGTGAAATCAATACCGGTACGTATGTATTCGATAATGAGATGTTGTTCGCGACGCTGAAGCAGGTTAAGAACGATAATGCGCAAGGTGAGTATTACTTACCAGACGTGATTGAGATTGCAAAGGCAGCAGGCGAGACGATCGCAGCGTATGCGGCACCTACGTTCGAAGAGACGATCGGTGTCAATGACCGCGTCGCACTTGCACAAGCAGAAACATCGATGCGCAAGCGAACGAATGAGTACTGGATGCGTCAAGGTGTCACGTTCGTTGATCCGTCTTCGACGTACATCGGACCAGACGTCACGATTGGTTCAGATACTGTTCTCTATCCTGGTACGCAGTTGCTCGGTCAGACGGTCATTGGTTCAGAATGTACGATTGGTCCGAACTCGGATATCCGTAACAGTGAAGTGGCAGATGGCGCCATTGTTCGTCAATCCGTCGTCACGGATAGCAAGATTGGTCCAGCGGCACAAGTCGGTCCATTTGCGCATTTACGTCAGCAAGCGGTTCTCGGTGCGAACACACGCGTCGGAAACTTCGTTGAGATCAAGAAATCAACATTTGGCGAAGGTAGCAAATCAGCCCACTTGAGCTATGTCGGAGATGCAACAATCGGAGCGAACGTCAACCTCGGTTGTGGATCGATCACGGTCAACTATGATGGAAAAAATAAATTTCAGACGATCATTGAGGACGATGCCTTCATCGGCTGTAACGTCAACTTGATTGCACCGGTCACGGTCGGCAAGAATGCCCTTGTTGCTGCCGGATCAACCGTCACGGATGATGTGCCGGAAAACGGTCTCGCGATCGCACGGGAACGTCAAACGACGAAACCCGATTATCGTTAATTCATTACTTGTCGCTCTACTCGTCTAAACCCAAACAAATGGAGGCCACCTACACATGTCTACTGTCTTAGAACATGAAATTCGTATTTTCGCACTCAACTCGAACAAACCACTGGCAGAGGAAATCGCTAAAGTCATCGGAATCCCGGTGAGCGAAAGTTCAGTCAAACACTTCAGTGATGGCGAAATTTCGATGAACATCGAAGAAAGTGTCCGGGGGGATGATATTTACATCATTCAATCGACAAGCCAACCAGTCAACGAAAACCTGATGGAACTTCTCATCATGATCGATGCACTGAAACGGGCGTCTGCACGGACGATCAACGTCGTCATTCCGTATTACGGTTATGCGCGTCAAGATCGCAAAGCACGTTCACGTGAGCCAATCACGGCGAAACTCGTTGCGAACTTGCTTGAAGTAGCAGGGGCGACACGCGTCGTGACGATGGATCTCCATGCAGCACAAATCCAAGGGTTCTTCGATATTCCAGTAGATCAATTGATGGGTGTACCGCTTCTCGCTTCATATTTCGAGAAAAAGAACATCGATCCAAACGAACTCGTCATCGTTTCTCCAGACCATGGCGGTGTCACACGGGCACGTAAATTAGCAGAACAATTAAAAGCACCAATCGCGATCATCGACAAACGCCGTCCGAAACCGAACGTCGCAGAAGTCATGAACATCGTTGGTCAAGTCGATGGCAAGATTGCCATCATCATCGATGACATCATCGATACAGCGGGTACGATCACACTTGCAGCGAACGCTTTGATCGAAAACGGAGCGAAACAAGTCTATGCATGTTGTACACACCCTGTTCTTTCAGGTCCGGCAATGGAGCGAATTGAGAACTCAGCGATCGAAGAACTCGTCGTCTTGAACACGATCGATTTAACACAACGCGAATGTGCAAGCAAAATCAAACAAATCTCTGTGGCACGCTTGCTTGCAGAAGCAATCATCCGTGTACACGAACAGAAATCAATCAGCCCGCTCTTCAGCTGATTGCTTATGCATACGAACGATGTGGTCCGGTTTATTGAAATCGGACCCTTGTTCGTTTACTTTTTTAAACAGAAATGAGGAATCGATATGAAATGTATCGTCGGATTAGGGAATCCTGGCGCGAAGTATGCGAATACGCGCCACAACATCGGTTTTCTTGCGATCGATGCCTTAGCGGAGAAACACGGGATCACGCTTTCAGAATCGAAGTTTAAAGCCCTCTTCGGAACGGGAATGATAAACGGAGAACGTGTCGTGCTCGTCAAGCCATTGACGTATATGAATTTATCAGGTGAAGCGGTGCGACCGTTACTTGATTTCTACAAGATCGCGGTCGAGGATGTGCTCGTCATCTATGATGATCTGGATTTACCACTTGAGAAATTGCGCTTGCGTTCGAAAGGCAGTGCAGGCGGTCATAACGGCGTCAAGTCGTTGATCCAGCACCTCGGTACGCAGGAAATCAAGCGTCTTAAACTCGGTGTTGGTCGACCACCGGCACCAATCCAAGTCATCGACTGGGTGTTAATGAATTTTTCGAAGGCGGAACAAGGAAGTCTGCAACACGTACTCAATGCGTCTGTCGATGTAGCGACGGACTTTATAGACACACCGTTTCTCGCTTTGATGAATCGGTATAACTGAACGCAACGCTTTGGGGGTTCCAAAGCGTTTTTGCTGTCGTGTTTTAGGAGGAAGAAGATGAAACAATTACAAGAACTCTTACTAGCGATTCCTGAAATCAAGACGGTTCGGGAACGCTTCCGGGACGGTGTCAACGCTCAGTTGATTACTGGTCTGATGAATAGTGGAAAGGCATTGTTCGTCGCCGGGATTTATCAGGAGACGAAACGTCGATTCGTACTCGTGACACATAATATGTTCCAAGCGCAAAAGTTGTACGATGATTTGATTGAACTCGTGCCGGAAGAAGACGTCATGCTCTATCCGGTTGATGAGACATTAGCCGCGGAACTTTCTTACGGGGCGAGTCCGGAACTGCGAGCAACGCGGATCGAAACTCGTCACCGTTTATTGACGACGGACGACGGGATCCTAATCATTCCGCTCGTTGGCTTACGCCGATATGTTCCGGGTGCAGAGACGTTCTTGTCGCACGTCAAACAGGTGAAGCCAGGCGATATCTTGTCGATTCCAGACTTCGTCCAGGATTTAGTTGATGCGGGGTACGAGCGGACAGCGACCGTGACGACACCAGGTGAGTTTGCCGTTCGCGGGAGTATCATCGATATTTATCCGCTCACGGTTGAACGCCCGTACCGGCTCGATCTATTCGATGAGGAAATCGACTCGATCTATACATTCGATGCGGAGACCCAACGTTCGCTCGGTGTTGTCGCAGAAGCATGTTTGATGCCAGCAGCCGAACACTTCGCGACCAAGGATCAGTTAAAGGAGGCTGGCGAAAAAGTCCGTCGTCTTTATGAGGCGACGAAAGAGCGCGTCCAAAGTACGGAAGTCCTCGCGGCACTCGAAGAGGGGATCGCTTACGACGTTGAGTTGTTAGAAAACGGCGATCGTCCGAAACAGTTCGCGAAGTATGCACCAATCCTCTACACGTCGACGTTACGTCAAGACGTGACGGGCAGCGTCTTGATCGTCGATGAAGTCGCGCGGGTCGAAGAAGCGGCAGAAGTCCAGGATGCAGAGGAAGCAGAATGGATGGCGTCGCTCATTGAACGCGGACAAAGCGTCAGTGATTACGTCCTGTCCGTTCCGATGACACATGTCTTTGAAGGACAACCATTGTTGTACCTCTCGCTCCTTCCGACTCGTCGGAGCGGTGTACCGGAGAGTGCGGCAATCCATTTCAGCATCAAACCGATTGCACCGTTCCATGGTCAGATGGAACGCCTGAAGCAAGAAGTCGAGCGATATCGTCGTGCTGACATGTGGATGGTCTTCTTAGCGAGTAACCGAGAACGTGCCGAGCGGATGCGCCAGACGTTATCCGATTATGGGGTTGAAGCCTCGATCGTAACGAAAGAAGGTATCACTCGTGGTCAACCAGCGATCCTGATTGGCGGAATCCATGGTGGATTCGAGATGACGAATGCGCGTCTCGTCGTCATCACAGAAGAAGAAGTCTTCAAGCAACCGGCGCGTCGCCGGAAGCAGACGACGAAGCTGACGAACGCTGAACGGATCAAGAGTTACCAAGAATTGAAGACAGGTGATTACGTCGTTCATATTCATCATGGAATTGGGCGGTACCATGGCATCAAGACGATTGATGTAGCCGGTAATCATCAGGATTATCTCCATCTCGTCTACGCAGGAGAGGACTCGTTGTATGTTCCTGTCGATCAGATCGACTTGATTCAAAAGTACGTCGGGGCTGAAGGGAAAGAGCCGAAAATCTATAAACTCGGTGGAACGGAATGGAAAAAGGTCAAAGCGAAGGTTCAAAAATCGGTCGAGGATATCGCTGATGAATTGATCAAGCTCTATGCGGCTCGTGAAGCTGCCGTCGGTTTTGCTTTCCCAGAGGATGACGATAACATGCAAGCGTTCGAGGCTTCCTTCCCATATGAGGAAACGGTCGATCAATTGCGATCAATTGCCGAGATCAAGAAAGATATGGAACGTCCGCGTCCGATGGATCGTCTATTATGTGGCGACGTCGGGTACGGGAAAACGGAAGTGGCGATTCGTGCAGCCTTTAAAGCAGTCATGTCTGGAAAACAAGTGGCATTGCTCGTACCGACGACCGTCCTTGCGCAACAACACTACGAAACAATGCTTGAACGATTCAGTGAATGGCCGATTCGTGTGTCGGTCATGAGCCGGTTCCGTTCGCCAGCAGAATTAAAGGCAACGAAACAAGGGTTAAAAGAGGGAACAATCGATGTCGTTGTCGGGACACACCGTGTGCTGTCGAAAGACGTCCAATTCGCTGATATCGGATTGTTGATCATTGATGAAGAGCAACGATTCGGTGTTAAACACAAAGAACGTCTGAAACAGTTGAAGACAAACGTCGATGTCTTGACGTTGACAGCGACACCGATTCCGCGGACATTGCACATGTCGATGATCGGAATCCGTGATCTCTCTGTCCTTGAGACACCACCGGAAAACCGTTATCCGGTCCAGACATACGTCATGGAATACGACGGAATCGTCATGCGGGAAGCACTCGAACGGGAACTCGGACGTGGTGGACAAGCATTCTTCCTCTACAACCGTGTCGAGGGCATCGAGCGAAAGGCAGAAGAGATTCGCGCCCTCGTACCGGAAGCACGAATTGTCACGGCTCACGGTCGAATGACGGAAACCGAACTCGAAAGTCAGCTAATCGCCTTCTTCGAAGGAGATGCCGACGTCCTTGTCAGTACGACGATCATTGAGACGGGGATTGATATCCCGAACGTCAATACGTTGATCGTTCATGACGCCGATCAAATGGGCTTATCACAGCTTTATCAATTACGTGGTCGTGTCGGTCGTTCAAGTCGCGTCGCCTACTCGTACTTTACGTACCGTCCGCAAAAACGATTGACGGAAGTGGCAGAAAGTCGTCTGCAGGCGATCAAGGAGTTCACGGAGCTCGGTAGCGGTTTTAAAATCGCAATGCGTGACCTGTCGATTCGCGGTGCCGGGAACTTACTCGGTTCGCAACAATCTGGATTCATCGATTCTGTTGGTTTCGATCTCTATTCGCAGATGCTTGCAGAAGCAGTCGAGGAGCGGAAAGAACGGATGAAAGGTAAAAAACGCATCCAGAAATTCGTTCCTGAGTTCACATTCAGCCTTGATGCCTATATTCCATCGCACTACATGACAGACTCCGAGCTGAAAATCGAGTTCTACAAACGTTTGAAATATGTTGATACCGTCGATAGTCTCGAACAACTCGAAACGGAAATGCTTGAACGATTCGGTGAGTTTCCGGATGAGGTCGCGCGTTTGATCCAGTTGACGCGAATGCGCATTTTCGCTGAACGGGCGCGTGTCGAGCGTGTTAAACAAACCGATCCGAAAATTGAGATCGTCTTATCGCTCCAATCGACACAACAACTCGATGTGGCGGACTTCGTTAAATGGACTGTTCCACTGGGACGTGGTCTTGGAATGGGACAACAAGAGGAGAAACTCGTCTTAACCCTCAACCGCAACAAACAGTCGACGCAACAGATGACGATGCAGGCAGAACAATTATTGGCGGAACTTGATCGCCGGCTCGTCGGACGATGAATAGACGAACGATTGCGCAAGGCGCAGCACTGCTTGCGATCTCTAGTTATATCTCAAAATTGCTCAGCTTCTTTTACCGGATTCCGTATCAGAACCTCGCTGGTGATTTCGGATTGTACGTCTATCAGACCGTCTATCCATTATTTGCGATTGCGGCAGCGCTCGGCATTTATGCGCTGCCTGTCATCGTGGCGAAGTTGACGCTTCACCACCCGGATGAGAAACGAGAAGTTCTCTGGTCGATTTTTTATGTCTTACTTGCCATGACCGTCTTTTTCGGTCTGCTCGGATGGTGGATCGCCCCGACGCTCGCTGGGTGGTTCGGGGATGCAAAACTGGTTGTGCCCCTGCGTGCGGTAACATGTACGTTTTATTTACTACCCGTGATTGCTGTTCTACGAGGAATGTTCCAAGCAGATCTTGAGATGCGACCGACGGCTGTATCCCAAGTCTCTGAAAATGCCGTCCGTGTCGGACTATTGTTGCTCGTGACGTATATCGGTGTCTCGATGCAGGCGGACCCCTACTGGATTGGTGCGAGCGCTCATTTAACGGCGATTGGCGGCAGCATCGTTTCGTTATTCGTCCTGTTACGCTTTGCGAAAGGGAAAATCGGTCGTCCGGTATTTTCGAGTATTCATATAAGACGTGTCGGAAAAGTGCTGGTGACAAGCGGTGTAGCAGTTAGTATCGCGTCACTTGCCTTGTTGCTGATGCAATTGATTGATGGATTAACGTTCGTCAATCTACTTGGCAATACGACGGAAACAAAAATCGAAAAAGGAATACTCGACCGTGGGTATCCGTTACTGCAATTCGCGATTCTGTTTGCGACGTCGATGAGCCTTGCAAGTGTGCCAGCCTTGTCGACTGCATACCGGAAACACGATCCACAGATGATGCGTCAACAACTCGAGACATTACTCCGTTCCGGTTTATTGATTGCAGCTGCAGCGACGATCGGGCTAATGGGTGTGATGCGTCCGCTCAATATTGCGTTANNATCAAAATGATCAAGGAACAGCGGGATTGATTTGGCTCGCAGCGACGGCATTTGCCGCATCGATCGCGATGATGATCGTCTCTTGTCTCCAGTCGGTTGATGCCGAGAAGTATGCGCTTGTTGGTGTTCTTATCGGATTAGGGGCGAAGCTTACTCTGAACCTCTATTTCATTCCCCGATATGGTATGATCGGGGCGGGTATGGCGACATTTGGAGGTTTTGCCGTCATGGCGGCAGCGCAATGGATTTTATTGAACCGGAAGTTCGGTCGTGTATCTGTGGGAACTGTTTTTTATCGAAGACTGGTCTTACCTGTGCTTACCATGGGTGTGTTTCTGTATCTTATCGAGACGTTTTTCCAGCTGTTTGAGCTTGAGACACGAATCGGTGCGGCACTCGAAGTCGGCGTTCTTGTCGTCGGTGGTGCCATCATTTATGGCAGTATGGCGTTACGCTTTCGTGCCTTATCAGAACAAGAGTGGGCGTTATTGCCTTTAGGAGATAAGTTATATCAGATGTACCAACGTAGGAGGAGCATATGACACACCGAATTACGATCGTCGGCCTTGGCGTCGGCGAACTCGAACAATTGCCGTTTGGCATCTATCGATTATTAAAAAACACGACACAACCTGTCTATTTGCGGACAGTGGATCATCCAGTCGTTTCAGAACTTGCAGCAGAGGGAATGAACTTTACATCATTTGACTCAGTTTATGAACGACATAGTCGGTTTGAAGACGTATATACAGAAATCGTCGAGGAATTGCTTCGTCTTTCTGAAACGGCAGACATCATCTATGCCGTTCCAGGACATCCATTAGTCGCTGAGAGTACCGTGCAACAGTTGTTGCAACGGACAGACAATGTCGATGTCGTAGGGGGACAAAGTTTTCTCGATCCGATGTTCGCTGCACTTGGCGTGGATCCGATTGAAGGATTCCAGTTACTTGATGCAACGGCATTTGCTGTCGATGAAGCACAGATTCGTCAACATCTACTGATTGGGCAAGTCTATGACGCGCTCGTCGCTGGCGACTTAAAAGTCCAGTTGATGGAACGTTATCCGGACGAACATCTCGTCACTCTTGTCACAGCAGCAGGTACGAGTCAGCAAACCGTTCAAAACGTACCGTTATATGAACTCGATCATGTGACGACGCTCAGTAACTTAACGACGGTCTATGTACCACCGGTTACGGATGAGCAGACGTTGAATCGTGACTTCGCGACTTTAAAAGAGATTATCGCGCGATTACGCGGTGAAGGTGGTTGTCCGTGGGATCAAGAGCAGACGCATGAGTCCTTAAAACGACATTTAATCGAAGAATCTTACGAATTACTGGAAGCAATCGACCTTCAGGACGATAACTTAATGATAGAAGAACTAGGAGACGTCCTCTTACAGGTCATGCTCCACGCACAAATTGGTCTAGATGAAGGGTATTTTGATATTCGAGACGTCATCGGAAGCGTCAGCGATAAGATGATTCGTCGCCATCCCCATGTCTTCGGGGAAACGACTGTTGATTCTTCAGCAGACGTTGTGTCGAACTGGCAAGACATCAAAGCACAAGAAAAACCGGAGCGGACTTCTTTGCTTGATGGTGTGACAAAAGGAGCACCTGCTTTGATGCGCGCAGAAGACATTCAAAAGAAAGTGGCGAAAGTCGGTTTCGAGTGGGCAGATGTCGAGGGGGCACTTGAAAAAGTGATCGAAGAGTTACGTGAATTGAAAGAAGCCGCCCCAGAAGAACGACTCGGAGAATTTGGAGACGTCCTGTTCTCGATAACACTCGTCGGAAAATACCTCGGTCTATCGGCAGAAGAAGGATTACAACGAACGAATGATAAATTTATTCGCCGTTTTACACGGATGGAACAACTAGCGGATCGACCGCTCGTTGAGATGACGCTTGAAGAGCAAGATTCACTCTGGCATCAAGCGAAGCAGGAGGAACAGTCATGAGACTTGATAAATTTTTAAAAGTATCGCGTCTGATCAAACGACGGACGCTTGCGAAAGAAGTTGCTGATCAAGGTCGGATTACGATCAATGGTAATGTAGCGAAAGCAAGTAGCACGGTAGCAGCAGGTGATGAGATGACGATTCGGTTCGGAAATAAGATCGTGACAGTTGCGATTTCAAGCATTAAAGAACATGCGAAAAAAGAAGAAGCATCTGATATGTATGAAATCATCCGTGAAGAAAAGGTGAATTCCGAAGAATCGATGTAATTTACCGGAAAAAGGAAGTATACTAAAGAGTGTCAGGGATGACCACTCAGAAAGAGGAGGGATGATATGCCAACACCGCTCGAATCAGGGCGTCAAACGCCAAAGATCAAGCCGCTCAATGACCGTAAGAAGCAATTGAGTCAGAATGCTATTGAAAACCGTCGACGTCTCAAAAATCGCTTTTTCTTGTGTCTGACCGTCTTTTTGCTCATCTTTTCCCTCATGGGGTGGTCATACATGGAAAAACGGCAATTGATCGCAGAACAAAAGCAGTCATTTCAAGTAGCTGAACAGGAGCAGACGAAAGCAAAAAAAGAGACTGCTCGTCTGAAAGAAGAAATCAATCGTCTCAATGATAAAGAATATGTGGCGAACTTAGCCCGGAGTGAGTTGCTCTATTCGAAAAAAGGAGAAACGATCTTCTACTTTTCACCTGAAGACTAATTGAAGGTTGCCGATTGATTGAAAAAAGAATGAATCACTCGTATAATAAGAAACGAATCAACTAAAAAGGAGCAATACAATTTATGTCGATTGAAGTAGGCAGCAAAGTGCAAGGGAAAGTAACAGGCATCACGAATTTCGGAGCGTTCGTTGAGTTACCAACAGGGAAAACTGGTCTTGTTCACATTAGTGAAGTGGCAGATTCTTATGTTAAGGACATCAATGATGTATTAACGGTTGGTCAAGAAATCACCGTTAAAGTCTTAAGTGTTGAAAACGATGGTAAGATTGGTCTTTCCATTAAAAAAGCCGTCGATCGTCCAGAAGGTGAACGCCCACGTCCAGCACGTCAGTTCGATCGTGGACCACGTCCAGCAGGACAAGATCGCGGACCACGTTCGTTCGATAACAAAGGACCGCGTGGAGGCGGTAATCGTGGAGGCTTCAACAAAGGTGGCCGTAATACACCACCACCGCGCAAAGAACAATCGTTCGATACGTTGATGTCTAGTTTCCTGAAAGATAGTGAAGATCGTCTTGCTACATTGAAACGTCAAACGGATTCAAAACGTGGCGGGCGCGGCGCAAAACGTCAATAACTTGCTGACCTGTTCTTTATAAGAATAGAGATGGAATGACGCCGTTCATTCCATCTTTTATTTTTTTAAAATTATTTTTATAAAAAGCGTTGACTTTCATTTGCCCTGCCCGTATTATAGAAAATGTGCTTAAGACGCACGAGTTAAAAATATGGCGGTGTAGCTCAGCTGGCTAGAGCGTACGGTTCATACCCGTGAGGTCGTGGGTTCGACTCCCTCCGCCGCTACCATATTTTTTTGGCCCGTTGGTCAAGCGGTTAAGACACCGCCCTTTCACGGCGGTAACACGGGTTCGAATCCCGTACGGGTCATTCTCAAAAAGCTATCTCTATTATATAGAGATAGCTTTTTTTAGGTTTTAACGGAAAGGGGTGAAGTCGTAATGGAAGGTGTGCCGTTCGAACCGCTCCTAGTCGGAGTGTCTGGAGGATGTGACTCGATGGTACTCGTCGATCGGTTGTATCGAGAAGGGTATGACATTGCAATTGCACATGTGCATCACGGATTACGAGAAGCATCCGACGAAGAAGCACATTTTATCGAAGACTGGGCAGCAACTCGAAAGATTTTGTTTTTCATGACGCGTTTGGACTGGGCAGGACGTACGAGCTCTCAAGCAGCATGTCGTGAGGAACGGTATGCATTTTTTGAGCGCACCATGGAAGAGACCGGACGCTCGCGTCTTGTTCTCGCCCATCATCAAGATGATCAAATCGAGACGTTGCTCATTCAGCTCGTTCGAGGAGAAGCACAAGTTGATGGGATTCCTGTCATTCGTCCGTTTGGTAACGGCTGGTTACATCGACCGTTACTACATGAATCGAAGCAAGCATTACTCGATTATGCATGGCAACATGAGGTACCGTGGCGAGAGGATGCATCAAATGCAGAAACGACCTATTTACGAAATCAAATTCGGCATAAGATTCTTCCGCCACTACGAGACATTCGTCCTGGTTTTGAACAGGCAACAGCAGCAGCAGCACATGCGCGACAGCAAATCATGCGTGAGCAGGCAACATTCGTCGCGACCTATCTCGACCGGTGTAAGGAAACAAACGGAATTCCGGTCGCACGTATTTTAGAATTGCCGACGGATTTACAACGGCTCGTCTTGCCGACGTTAACGGGCGATACGTTTTCTTCCGAAACGATTCGTCACTTTGTTACATGGCTTCGGGTGGATAAGGGCTCGGACGAAGTGTATTATGGAAACTGGAGGATGCGACGTGCATATGGCTTTTTGATGCAAGATCGTGTGATACGGTCAATGAATGACGATTTACCGTTTCAAGTAGGGGAGAATTTGGGAACGTATCATTATGGTGAACAAATGCTTCGCTTCTCAATTGGAACGCACGGGATCCCACTGGACGCGATTACGTTTCCGTTGACGGTACGTCCGCCACGTCCGGGAGATCGGATTCAACTTGCTGTTGGTTCGAAAAAAGTCAGTCGAATTCTGATTGATGCGAAGGTTCCACGTTATCTCCGGGAACAAGTGCCGGTCGTCGTCGATGCAAATGGAGTGATTTTAGCCGTCATTGGACATCGAATTGCAATATTCGGGTCATTTGAACTCCTCGCAAAATCTTATTTAATGATAGAATGGTAATGTAGTGTTTATTATGGAGGAGGAATACCTAGCATGACCTTGATGAACGATATGGAAAAAGTATTGATTTCAGAAGAAGAGATCCAAAATAAAGTGGGCGAACTAGCCGGCGATTTGACAGCGGATTATCACGATCGTTTTCCGTTGCTTGTGTGTGTCTTAAAAGGCGCAATGCCTTTCATGTCCGATCTTGTGAAAAAGATGGATATGCACCTTGAAATGGACTTCATGGACGTTTCGACGTATCACGGTGGGACAACATCAACCGGTGAAGTCAAGATTGAAAAAGATTTGAACACATCGGTAGAAGGACGCGACATCTTGATTGTCGAAGATATCATCGACAGCGGATTGACGCTTGGCTACCTCGTAGACCTCTTCAAGTACCGGAAAGCGAAGTCCGTTAAAATCGTGACATTGCTCGACAAACCGACAGGACGGAAAAATGATTTGCATGCAGATTACAGCGGCTTCGTCATTCCACACGAATTCGTCGTCGGGTATGGTCTGGATTACGAAGAGAAATACCGTAACCTTCCGTATGTAGGTGTCTTGAAACCTGCAGTCTACGGTGGCTAATTATTTTTAATCTCGTCTGTCCCATGATAAGATGAAACCAATTACAAAGCGCGCCCTGTCGCGCCAGGATTCGTATTCATCCATTAGAAAAACGAGATGGATGCGGAGAGGAGGCATAAGATGAACCGAGCAGTGAAGAATACCCTCGTGTTTGGGGTCATTTTTCTAGCTTTGATCTTGTTTCTGCAATACTTGCAGAGTCCAGTGAACAAAAGCAAAGAAATCAATTACACACAGTTTGTCGAGTCTGTTGAAAAAGGTGAAATCAAGACGGCTACCTTCCAGTATGAAGGCCAGACGTATAATGTGACAGGAGATTTGCGTGCAAAAGATTCGACGTATGAAACAGTCGTACCGGCTGTTGATACGGAACTAACGGATCTCTACACGCAATTGAAAAGCCAAGGAGTCAAGATGGACTTCAAGGCAGCAGAAACGAATGGTGGTTGGATCGCGTTACTAACGACGATCGTTCCATTCATCATCATCTTCATCCTCTTCTTCTTCTTGATTAATCAAGCACAAGGTGGCGGTGGTGGCGGTCGCGTCATGAACTTCGGGAAATCGAAGGCACGCCTCTACGATACAGAGAAGAAAAAGATTACGTTTGATGATGTAGCCGGCGCAGACGAAGAGAAACAAGAACTCGTCGAAGTCGTCGAATTCTTAAAAGATCCGCGTAAATTCGCGAAGCTCGGTGCCCGTATTCCGAAAGGGGTTCTCCTCGTGGGTCCTCCAGGTACAGGTAAAACGTTGCTCGCGCGTGCTGCAGCTGGTGAAGCTGGCGTACCATTCTTCTCGATTT
>NZ_DJUM01000035.1:0-11216 GCF_002440475.1 Exiguobacterium sp. UBA6282
GGAGAAGTCTCGACTGGAGCAAGCAATGACTTCCAGCGTGCGACAGGTCTTGCACGGAAAATGGTCATGGAGTTCGGAATGAGTGAAAAACTCGGACCGCTTCAATTCGGATCAGGTCAAAGCGGTAACGTCTTCCTAGGCCGTGATTTCCAAAACGAACAGAATTACTCGGATGCGATTGCACACGAGATCGATACGGAAATCCAAGCGATCATCAACCGCTGTTACCAAAAAGCGAAAGATATCTTGACTGAGAAACGCGATCAGCTCGACTTGATTGCAACGACGTTGCTTGAAGTCGAAACACTTGATCAAAAACAAATTCACCATCTCTTAGAGACAGGCGAATACAAAAAACATGAACCAGAAGCAACGACTCCAAAAGCAGAAGAGAAAGCACCGGAATCGACAGATGCAACCGTCGATCAACCGACAGAGTCTCCAACGCAAATGGGTTCAGTCGTTGACGAAGGACAAAATGTAGATACGGATACACCAGATACGCCGCGTCGCGACGATCAAGTGTAAACGGATGGAACGGATTCGATCTCGCATCGAATCCGTTCTTTTTTGTTACAGATCGAGCGAATACACATCGGTAGGTGTGACCATACGAGCATGGTATAATCACAACGTATATCATTCCGAGCGTGAAACAACGGAATATAAAAAGAAGCATGAAAATCGAGAAGAAGCGGGGAAATAAGCAAATGATTTTAGTCATCGATGTCGGAAATACGAATATCGTCTTAGGTGTCTATCAAGGACAAGAGTTGATCGAGCATTGGCGGATTGCGACAGACCGGACACGAACGACGGACGAATACGGTATGCTCGTCAAAGCGTTGTTTCGTGACGCAGAGCTAAACGTGGAAGAAATCGAGGGAATCGTGTTATCATCTGTCGTACCCCCCGTCGTGTTTCCACTAGAAAATATGTGTGTGCGTTACTTTAAACGCCGTCCGTTTTTGATTGGACCAGGAATCAAGACAGGACTCGATTTAAAAGTCGATAATCCACGGGAAGTAGGAGCCGATCGAATCGTCAATGCAGTAGCAGCGACGGCGAAATACGAGGGACCGATGATCATCGTCGATTTTGGAACAGCGACGACGTACTGTTACATCGATGCACAAAAACGGTATTACGGTGGCATCATCTCACCGGGTGTGATGGTTGCGACCGAGGCACTCTATAATAAGGCAGCAAAATTGCCGCGAATTGAAATTGCGAAACCGCAGTCAACCATCGGACGAAATACGATCCATGCGATGCAATCGGGTACGTATTTCGGATATGTGGCGCAGGTGGACGGACTCGTTCACCGGATGAAAGAAGAAATGGGTGAAGCGAAGGTCATTGCGACCGGTGGTTTAGCCCGACTAATCAGCGAGGAATCCACGATGATTGAGATCGTCGATCCATTCTTGACGTTAGATGGATTACGGATTATCTACGAACGAAATAAGTGAGGGATTAAGATGAAACGGGAAGAATTATTAGCACAATTAAAAGATGACTATTTAGTACGGGCGTTAGGCTTCAACGGAGAAGTTCGTGCATTTGCGATCCGTTCGACAAAAACGGTCTATGAAGCACAACTTCGTCACCAGACGACACCGGTCGTCACGGCAGCGCTCGGTCGGACACTAACAATCGGCGCGATGATGGGTACGATGCAAAAAGGCGATACACGTGTCACATTGAAAGTCGAAGGCGATGGACCAATCGGAAAAATCATCGTCGATGCCGATGCAAAAGGGGTCGTTCGTGGATATGTCAGTCGTCCCCGCGTCGAGATGGATACGTACGTCAATGCAGACGGTCTGACGAAATTAAAAGTCGGTGAAGCGGTCGGTCGCGGAAACATCTCTGTCATCAAGGATCTCGGGTTGCGTGACTTTGTCGGTGGTCAATCTCCGATTCAAACCGGTGAGATCAGCGAAGACTTCACGTATTACTTCGCTGTATCGGAACAAAGTCCATCAGTCGTTGGAGCTGGCGTTCTCGTTTACCCAGAAGACGAATCGGTCATTGCAGCAGGTGGTTTGATCGTTCAATTGATGCCGGGTGCATCGGAAGAGACGATCGCAGCGCTTGAAAAACGTGTCGGAGCTCTTAAACCAATCTCCATTCTCGTCGGTGAGGAAAAAACACCCGAAGAAATGTTAGAACTCGTTCTCGGTGACTACGAACATCTTGATACGATTCCGGTGTCATTCGAATGTACGTGTGACCGCGACAAATTAGCAACAGCGATTATTGCCCTTGGACCAGATGAGATTCAAGCGATGATTGATGAAGATGGTGGCGCGGAAGCTGTTTGTCACTTCTGTTCAGAGCATTATCACTATGATGTTCCAGAATTAGAGGAACTTCGCGAAAAATCACTCGAAAGAGCATAAGAGGGATCCGATATGGGGAATGTACAACCTAAGTACTTGTGGATGTTGATCTTCATCTTATTGTTGACGAATTTCATGACCGGCGCTTATGCCTTCATGGGTGAGCTCCCTAAGGTCGATTCTCCTAAAATCGTTCAGGACAGTATTGGTGGTCCGCTTGAGGATGTCATCGCCGAAGTCGGTGATGAAAAAATCACCCGAGCAATGGTCTATCAGACGATGCGAACGGAACAAGAGAAGCAGACAATCGATCGTTTGATTCAAGAAGCGGTCGAGCGCCAGACAAAGGATGGAAAAAAGCCGGAAGTTAAACGCTTTGATTGACAGATTTCATCCAGTCCGCTGATAATTAATCTATCGGATTACTTGGAATTCAAGCGGTTCACTAATGAGGAGGAATGGTCATGCGTATTGCGAATTCAGTATTAGATTTAGTCGGTCGGACACCGATCGTCAAGTTACATCATCTAACGGGTCCTGAGGATGCAGATGTATATCTGAAACTGGAGTACATGAACCCTGGATCGAGCGTAAAAGACCGGATCGCGTTATCAATGATTGAAGCGGCAGAAGAAGCAGGTCAACTTAAAGAGGGAGATACGATCATCGAGCCGACGAGTGGGAACACGGGTATCGGACTAGCGATGGTCGCTTCGGCGAAGGGATACCGTTCCATCCTCGTCATGCCGGAAACAATGAGCATGGAACGTCGGACGTTGCTTCGCGCCTATGGTGCGGAATTGATTTTGACGCCAGGTCCTGAAGGGATGAAGGGTGCGATCGCTCGCGCGACAGCGGAAGCGGAAGAGCACGGTTACTTCATGCCGCAACAATTCAATAACGGTGCCAATCCAGTCGTTCATGAAAAAACGACAGGTCCTGAAATCGTCGAAGCGTTCGAAGGTATGCAACTCGATGCGTTCATCGCGGGAATCGGAACCGGTGGAACGATCACGGGTGCTGGTAAAGTGTTGCGCGATGCTTTCCAAGGCATTGAAATCATTGCTGTTGAACCAACGGATTCACCGGTCTTATCAGGTGGTAAACCGGGGCCGCATAAACTGCAAGGTATCGGTGCTGGATTCGTACCGTCGATTCTCGATACAGATATTTATGATGGTGTCGAGCAAATCACGACGGAAGAAGCATTTGATCACGCACGCCGAGCAGCGAAGACGAACGGTGTCTTAGGCGGTATCTCGTCAGGTGCTGCGATTGCAGCGGCACTGAAGACGGCAAAACGTCTCGGCAAAGGAAAAAATGTTCTCGCGATCATTCCTTCGAACGGTGAGCGGTACTTAAGTACACCGCTGTATCAAGTCGAGGAAGAAGTGGATCAATCGAAGTAATCCATCATACGTACACGGAAGTCATTCGGCTTCCGTGTACTTTTTTGCGTATAATGAGAGCAGAATAGTGTGAAGTGGGGGACGCGTATGCGACAGACGAAATATAAAGCAATACCATGGACGAAAGAACAATTCTACAATCGGTATGTCGAACAGACGATTGGAACAACAGGACACGTCTGGCTCGAAAGCGGTCGAATCGGACGGTATACGATGGCGGCGACTCGTCCTGTCGGATACGTCCGGACAAAGGACGGGATGACGACGATTGAGACAGATGGAAAAGTCGAGACGTCGACGGCAAACCCGTTTGATCTACTCGAACGACTCCGCGTCGAACGTGAATCCATCCGACCGGATGGAATGCCGCCATTCTTTGGTGGATTTGCTGGATATGTCAGTTATGATGCTGTCCGTTATTTAGAAAAGCTACCGGAGCAAGCGATGGATGATCTACAAACACCCGATCTGTCATTTTACTGGTACGATGAAGTCGCCGTGTTTGATGAGGAGACGAAGCAGTTGTTCATTGCCGTGACGCGAGACACAGCAGAGGAAGCAACACAGATTCTTGAAGAAGAAGTCGCGCGTTGGTGCGTCAAGACAAATAGACCGCAGTTTACAACAACCGGTTCATCCGGCGAACGAGAACGAGCTTTCGGACAGGAAGCGTTCATGACAGCGGCACACCGGATTAAATCGTATATTGAGGATGGTGACGTCTTCCAAGTCAATTTGTCCGTCCGTCAACAAGAACCGCTTGGGACGACAGCGGAACATCTGTATGATGTATTACGACAAATTAATCCTTCTCCATACATGGGTTACTTCGCAGATGAGGATTTAACACTTGTGTCCGCCTCACCTGAGTTGCTCGTCGAAAAAATAGGTGATGCGTTAGCAACGCGTCCGATTGCGGGAACACGGCCACGCGGGAAGGATGAAGCGGAGGATCTACGACTCGCGAAAACCTTACTCGATAACGAAAAAGAACGGGCAGAGCATGTGATGCTCGTTGATTTAGAGCGTAATGATTTAGGGCGCGTTAGTCGTTATGGTACGGTCCATGTCGATGAGCTGATGGTGATCGAGAAATACTCCCACGTGCAACATATCGTCTCAAATGTCAGAGGCGAAGTGGCTCCGGAACACTCCGGGAGTCAAGTGCTCGCCGCAATGTTCCCAGGTGGGACGATCACCGGCGCGCCAAAAATCCGGACGATGGAAATCATTGAAGAACTGGAACCGGTCCGGCGTGGCATCTACACTGGATCGCTTGGCTTCATCAGTTGGGCGGATGATGTCATTTTCAACATCTTGATTCGGACACTCGTTGCAAAAGATGGGATGGCATATGTCCAAGCAGGTGCTGGAGTCGTCACGGACTCGGACGCAGCACGTGAATACGAAGAGTCACTTAGTAAAGCCAAAGCGTTATGGGTGACAAAAGAAACGGCGGAGGGAACACGATGATTGTATTGATTGATAACTATGATTCCTTTACGTATAACTTAGTCCAGTATTTCGGCGAACTTGGACAAGACATCCGGGTATTTCGCAACGACGCGATTACGCTTGCAGAAATCGAAGCGTTGCAGCCTGATCATCTCGTCATCTCGCCGGGTCCCTGTACACCGAATGAAGCGGGGATCAGTTTAGAGGCGATTGCTTACTTTGCGGGGAAGGTACCGATCCTAGGAGTTTGCTTGGGTCATCAAGCGATTGGGCAAGTATTCGGTGGTA
Source organism: Exiguobacterium sp. UBA6282 (assembly GCF_002440475.1). NCBI lineage: Bacteria > Bacillati > Bacillota > Bacilli > Caryophanales > Exiguobacterium > Exiguobacterium sp. UBA6282. The sequence continues at coordinate 5,498 of NZ_DJUM01000035.1, forward strand.
AAGTCGTCCGAGCGAAGGAATTGATGCACGGAAAAGTCTCGCCACTGACGCATGACGGACAAGGGATCTTTGAACGGATCCCACAAGCGACGCCGGTGACACGTTATCACTCGCTCGTCGTGGAACGCGAGACATTCCCGGAAGTGCTCGAAGTGACGGCGGAAGCTGGCGGAGAGATCATGGCACTCCGTCACCGGACGTTGCCGATTCTCGGTGTCCAGTTCCATCCGGAAGCGATTTTGACGCGAGACGGGAAGCAGATGTTAAAAAATTTCTTGGAGTTGACGCATTATGTATCTCTGGCATGACGGAACCATTAAACGAGAAGAAGAAGTACGCATCTCCCCGCTCGATCACGGATTCGTCTACGGGATGGGTGTATTCGAGACGTTTCGGACCTATAACGGACATCCGTTTTTGTTCGATGATCATATTGAACGCTTACAGATGAGTTGTGTTGCACTCGGAATCCAGCTAACATATGACCGGGAAGCCTTACGACAAGCAATCCAAGATTTATATGAAGCACATGGGGCGAACGATTTATACATTCGCTTGAACGTCTCGGGCGGTCCACGCGAGATCGGATTATCGATCGATCCTTACGACACGCCGACCGTGTTGATCTATGCGAAACCAATCGCTCCACGAAAACGGGCGGAACGTGCACTCGAGACGATTCGTTTACCGCGCAGTACACCGGAGACGACTTACCGCTTGAAGTCACATCATTACATGAACAATCTAGTCGCGAAACGCCAATTGTTCAATCCGGAAGCAGAAGGGTTGTTTTTGACGAAGGAAGGTCATGTCTGTGAGGGCATTACGTCAAACATCTTTTGGCGTTACGGAAGTACATGGTATACGTCACCGCTTGAAACCGGTGCACTGAACGGTATTACCCGTCAGTTTTTGATGCAACACCTACCAGTCGAAGAACGCTTAGCTTATTTACCGCAGCTCGAAGAAGCAGATGAGATCATCTATACGAATTCCGTTCAGGAAGCGGTCGCGATTTCGTCACTTGACGGACGCCCTTTCCCTGGAATCAACGGAACAGGATATGCACAAATCATGACGCTGTTCGATCAATCCGTCGAACAGGTGACGACAAGGAGAGAACAACGATGACTTACATCATGGGTATCTTGAACGTGACACCGGACTCTTTTTCGGACGGTGGACAATATGTTGATATCGAGCAAGCGATGCGGCAAGCGCGTCAGCTCGTCGCGGATGGAGCAGATGCGATCGATATCGGTGGAGAATCGACACGACCGGGTGCGGCGTTCGTGTCAGTTGAAGAAGAACTCGCTCGTGTTTTACCGATTATTAAACGCATTAAACGAGAGCTGAACGTCCTCGTGTCGATCGATACGTATAAACCGGTCGTCGCAGAAGCTGCTATTCAAGCAGGAGCGGACATCATCAATGACGTCTGGGGTTCGAAGTGGGGCGATCGTTCGATGGTCAAGGTTGCTGCGCAGTATGAAGTACCAATCATTTTAATGCATAACCGGGAAACGGCGCATGGAACAGATATGCTTGCGGAAGTCCGGGCTGACCTTGAGGAATCGATCCGATTAGCGAAACAGGCAGGCGTGGCGGAAGAGCACATTTGGCTCGACCCAGGCATTGGATTCATGAAAACGCAGGAAGAGAACTTGTACTTGATGCGTTACCTGTCCATCGTCACGGACTTCGGGTATCCGGTTTTACTTGGAACGTCCCGTAAATCGATGATTGGTCTCGCGCTTGGATTGCCGACGGAAGAACGACTTGAAGGAACGATTGCGACGGTTTGCTACGGGATTCAACAAGGATGTGACTGGGTGCGCGTGCATGACGTCAAAGAAGTCAAACGGGCAGCGCAGATGATGGACATCATGTTAGCTGCGACGAAAGGGGAATGACGGTGGATCGAATTCATGTAACAGGAATGCGGTTTTATGGGTATCACGGTGTATTTGCAGAAGAGACGAAACTCGGTCAACGCTTCAATGTCGACTTATCGATCGGACTTGCATTGGCAGAAGCCGGTCGGACGGATGATTTGACGAAAAGTGTCAATTACGCTGAATTGTATGAAGCGACAAAACGTGTCGTCGAAGGAGAACCGCTCCAACTCGTCGAAGCCTTGGCGGATCGTATTGCAAAAGAAGTCTTTGCGTTAGACGGACGGATTGAAGAAGCGTCGATCAAAGTTATCAAACCGGATCCGCCGATTGCTGGTCATTATGAACATGTGGCAGTCGAGATCAATCGACTCCGGGGGGACTATGCATGAAGGAAGCTTACATTGCACTCGGTTCAAACATTGGTGATAAAGCGGCTCACTTAAGAGCAGCGATCGCTCGCCTGAGAGCCTTATCGTCTGTTCATGATGTAAAGGTCTCTTCCATTTATGAGACTGTACCTGTCGGGTATCTCGATCAGGATTTATTTTATAATATGGTCGTCGGGATTCAAACGACGGACGAGGCAGATGTCTTACTTGAGCGACTGCAGGAAATCGAACAGCTAGAAGGACGCGAGCGTCTGTTCAAAAATGGACCGCGGACGCTTGATTTAGATATTTTGTTATATGGGGGAGAACGTATTGACCTTGAAGGATTAACCGTTCCGCATCCGCGGATGCAAGAGCGGGCATTCGTCCTCGCGCCATTACGGGAACTAGCAGCAACATGCGTCATACCTGGTCTTGGGCAAAGTGTCGAGCAATTGTACCAGCAGTTACCAGAGACAGAACGAAACGGTGTGCGACGCTTAGGTGGTCTTTTAGAAGCGGAGGAACAATAATGGAATTTAACATTGGTGATGTCAAATTGAAGAATCAAGTCATCTTGGCACCGATGGCAGGCGTCTGTAATCCCGCGTTTCGGTTGATCGCAAAAGAATTCGGCGCGGGACTCGTCTGTGCGGAGATGGTCAGCGATAAAGGGATCTTGTACGAGAACGAACGGACGCTACAGATGCTGTACGTGGATGAGCGGGAAAAACCGCTGAGTCTTCAAATCTATGGTGGTTCAAAGGAGACACTCGTTCAAGCAGCGCGATATGTCGAAGCGAACACGAATGCCGACATCATTGATATCAATATGGGCTGTCCGGTCCCGAAAGTCACGAAAAGTGATGCTGGAGCGAAATGGTTGCTTGATCCGGATAAGGTCTATGAGATGGTCCATGCGGTGACACAAGCGATCGATAAACCGGTGACGGTCAAAATGCGGACCGGCTGGGACAGTCATCACATCTATTGTGTCGATAATGTCAAAGCGGCAGAAGCGGGTGGTGCGAAGGCTGTTGCCATTCACGGACGGACACGTTCACAAAAATATGAAGGTGTCGCAGACTGGAACATCATCGGTGAAGCAAAAAAAGCGGTCAGTATTCCAATCATCGGAAACGGGGATGTTCAAACTCCACAAGATGCTAAACGAATGATTGATGAGATTGGTGTCGACGGTGTCATGATCGGACGGGCCGCTCTCGGAAACCCATGGATGTTGTATCAGACAATCCAGTATCTCGAATCAGGAACGCTTCCGGCAGAACCGACGGCGCGTGAGAAGATTGATATTTGTCTCTTGCACGCCACACGACTGGTCGCGCTAAAAGGAGAAGAACTCGCCGTGCGCGAAATGCGGACACATGTCGCCTGGTACTTGAAAGGAATGAAGGGGAACGGTCGCGTTCGCAATGCGTTATTTAACATCGACACGCATACGGGACTCGTTGAACTGTTACAGCAGTACTTGCAGACACTCGAAGAAGACGTAGCGTATGCCTAACAGGTAAAGTATAGTCGGACAGAGTCGTTTTGTGGTACGCTAGTTGCATTGAAGATGAGCGTATCGGTTTTCTAAAGGGCTGTCGGTCATTCCGGCAGCTTTTTATTCGAGAGAATCGTCGTGAACCATTATTAAAAGGAGTGAAGACAGTGAGTCAGGATATGGAAATGAACGATCAAATGCAGGTGCGTCTCAGTAAGATGAACGCCATGCGTGAACAAGGTCTCGATCCATTCGGCGCACGTTTTGAACGTTCGACGGATACTGCGAGCATTCGTGCATCATTTGGTGAACATACAAAAGAAGAATTGGCTGAACTGAAACCGGAAGTTGCCATCGCGGGTCGTGTCATGACGACACGTCGTAAAGGGAAGGTCGGCTTTACGAATGTTCAGGATGTACAAGGTCAAATTCAGTTGTATGTCCGTAAAGATGATGTCGGTGAAGAGGCGTATGAGATCTATAAGACATGTGACTTAGGTGACATCGTCGGGATCCAAGGATACGTGTTCAAAACGAATGTTGGTGAACTCTCTGTTCACGTCACAGCATTTACGTTATTAACAAAAGCATTACGTCCGCTTCCGGATAAATATCACGGATTAAAAGATATCGAGCAACGCTATCGTCAGCGCTATCTCGACCTTATTACGAACCAAGAATCACGTGAGACATTCATCGCGCGGAGTAAAGTCATTCGTGGAATCCGTCAATATCTTGATAACCTCGGATACTTGGAAGTCGAAACACCAATGTTGCATACGATCGCGGGTGGAGCATCGGCGCGTCCGTTCATCACGCATCATAATGCACTCGACATGACGCTTTACATGCGGATTGCGATTGAGCTTCATTTGAAACGTTTGATTGTCGGTGGACTTGAGAAAGTCTACGAAATCGGTCGTGTATTCCGTAATGAAGGAATCTCAACACGTCATAACCCAGAGTTTACGATGATCGAACTCTATGAAGCGTATGCGGATTATAAAGACATCATGAACTTAACAGAGAATCTGATTGCTCACGTCGCACAAGAAGTACTCGGTACGACACAAGTCACTTACGGAGAAGACGTCATCGATTTATCTGTCGGTTGGAAACGAGCGCACATGGTAGATCTCGTTAAAGAAGCAACAGGTGTCGACTTCTTCGAACAGATTTCGAACGAACGTGCCCTTGAACTCGCGCATGAACACGGTGTTGAAGTCCAGTCGCACATGACGACGGGACATATCTTGAATGAGTTCTTCGAACAAAAAGTAGAAGAAACACTCGTTCAACCAACATTCGTCTATGGTCATCCTGTTGAAGTATCACCACTTGCGAAGAAAAATCCAGAAGATCCACGCTTTACGGATCGCTTTGAATTATTCATCGTCCGTCGTGAGCATGCGAATGCCTTTACGGAATTGAACGATCCAATCGATCAACGTGAACGTTTCGAAGTACAACTCGTCGAAAAAGAAGCAGGAAACGACGAAGCACATGAAATGGATACAGACTTCATTGAAGCACTCGAGTACGGTATGCCGCCAACGGGTGGTCTTGGAATCGGGATCGATCGTCTCGTCATGTTGTTGACGAATGCGCCATCGATTCGTGATGTATTACTCTTCCCAACGATGCGTCACCAACAAAATTAATGAGTAGAGCTCTGTTCTTTCTATACTGTATAGAAGGAACGGAGCGTTCTTTTTGGAATCAACACAGGAATAAACAAGTCAAAAAACGGGTAAACAAAAGTTTTTAAATGTTTTTCTAATAAAATGCTTGTACGATTCAAAAAGCCATGGTATATTACTTCTTGTGCCGCGAATGGTCGTGACACACAAAAATAAATATCAAAAAAGTTGTTGACAATCGGGTTGATAACTTGTTAAGATATTAAAGTCGCTGAAAACGACACGACGAACTTTGAAAACTGAACG
>NZ_DJUM01000014.1:0-2318 GCF_002440475.1 Exiguobacterium sp. UBA6282
AGTCGGGTGAAGACATGTGAGGAGGACGTACTCATTTGTTATCCAAAGAACTCAAAAGCGATCGATTTCCGTCAATGGAATCGATTGCTTTTGATATGAATTCATCTAGGACGAACTAGGCATCTTCGACTCCTACAGGAAAAGGAAGCATGCTAGATGCTTCCGTCAGGGAAGAGGAAGACCCGGCAAATCGCGTGGAATGCGAAATGCCGCGGCTTACTTCCCGCCTGAGGAAAGCGAAGATGCTGGGAACGTCCGGTATACTATGCTTCATCCTCCATGCGTTCGCTGATGTACCTGTCGCAACCACTCTTCAACCAAGACAAGACCCGATTGTTCTTCCCATTTCAGTCGGAAATAGAGTGTCTGTAGCATCTGCTTGATGTTACGATATGTCGTCCACTCCGCATCTCCCCATGTCACGTCACTCTCAAGCCACTCCTTAATATTACGTTCGATTCGTTGCAATAGGATATCTTCCGACAGTCCATGACGACAAGCTTGTAACCACGCCGTTACCATCCGGTCCGCTTCTTCATCGACATAGAGATAATCGGACCGCGTCAATTGACGAATCATCGCATCAATCGCTCCGAGTTCCTCCTGTGGACGACTCGCTGGGTGCGTAAACCAAACCGCATAGACATCTGCAATATGTGCCATGCTGTGTGCCCACCCCATTCCGTCAATGAATCCACGGACATCCTTTTCTTGCTCCAAATAGGTTTGTAAGTAAGTCGACAGCCGATTCAGCTGACTTTGCGTCAATAAGTGTCGGGTTTTGTCCATCACTAACAATTCAGCGAGTGCTAATGCTGAAAATGATCGCGTCAGAACAGCTGTTGTGTCCGCTGTTCCCATTCTATACATCAATCCATGCCCACTTAAAATAAAATCGAAAATTCGATTGGTGTCTTCTATCGTAAATGACTCTGATGCGATGTAGGTCGCTAACTGCGGATAGACCAATCCATCCCGCAACTCAGAATCCGTCGAACCGATATGTAGAAGCAACTCATCGAGTAACGCAGGTGTTACACTCGCGTCTTGTTGTAGCAGTTCTTTTAGCTGTTGTTCCGTTCGAGCCATTTTGTTCTCTCCCTTCTAAATTCAAAAAAGACGATGCAACGCTGCATCGTCTTCTTTACTTATCCTTTGACCATTCCTTTGAGAACGAAGGCAACGTTTGCCGGTCGTTCTGCTAAGCGGCGCATGAAGTAACCGTACCAGTCACGGCCATAAGGAACGTAGACACGGACTTTATAGCCTTGTTTGACGAGTTCGAGTTGACGCTCGACCCGGATGCCGAATAACATCTGGAATTCGAACTGGTCTTTTTCAATCCCGTTTTCTTTAGCGTGACGGATGACTTGCTCGATCATCGCATCGTCATGTGTTGCGACGGCAGCATAGTTTCCGAGTGATAATTGTAACTTCACGAGCTTGATGTAGTTGTGATCGACGTCTTCTTTTTCTGGGAACGCCACCGTTGCCGGCTCTTTATATGCCCCTTTAACGATCCGGAGATTCGTCTCGAAGCGACCGACGCGTTTGATATCATCTTCCGACCGGTAGAGGTATGACTGAATGACCGTACCGATGTTATCGAAAGATTGGCGCAATTCTTCAAACAGTTGAATCGTTTTTTCACAACGTGGCTCATCTTCCATGTCGATCGTGACGAAGACACCGAGTTCTTTTGCCCGTGTTAAAATCCGTTCCATGTTCGAACGAATCAAGTCGCCCGAGATATCAAGTCCGAGTGATGTCAGTTTCAACGAGAGTTGCGAGTCTAATTTTTCTTCCGCAATCATCTCAACCGCACGAATACATTCTTGTGTCATCATCTCTGCTTCCGCTACCGTCGAGATGAACTCCCCTAAATGGTCCATCGTGACGCATAATCCTTTTGCGTTCAATTCCTGGATCGCCCGTTTTGATGCTTCCAATGAATCCCCTGCCACGAAGCGACTTGCTCCGAATTTAAGCCCGTATCGCTTGGCGAGACCGTTCAATGTCTTGTTTTGCGATAAGAAGATAAAACCATCCCGTAGTACTTTTTCCATCACTCATGATTCCCCCTAAATAAATGCTAGGCTGTTTTACCGTATCGGTTCACATCTCTGCCTTTATATTATGACATAAAGCGCTTACATACGCTCTTTCTTTTGTTTATTTTTGAGAATCTGTTGTGCGACAAGTCCCACAGCAAAGAATAAGACATACAGACCGATCGCGAGGAAGAACTGCCACGAGAACGGATCACGAAGGCTTGAGCCGATATTGTTGTAAACGAACGCACCGGGAATGATCCCGAT